>NZ_JBSFHA010000048.1:0-82808 GCF_053596855.1 Streptomyces sp. NPDC001617 | reverse complement strand
TTCACAACCCCCCCTGCCCTTGCGGTCTTGCGGAGACGTACGAGAAGTGCTGTGGCCGATTCCTCCCCCAGTCTCGAACAACCTCGACCGGGGGGCGGCAGCCCCCAGCGACACCCGTGCCGACGCCGGCACTAGGCCTCCCGACGGTGCCTTCCGCCGGCCGCCTCTTCACGCTCCGCTGCCGACGCGGCCTTGCGTTCCTTCTCCGCCTGCTCCTCCGCCTCCATCTCCGCGAACACGTCGATGGGAGCGGGGGCCTTGGCAAGGAACACCCACGTCAGCCATACGGCGAGCAGGAACGGCGGAATCTTCAGGGCCACCAACACCCAGCCGAGCTGCGCCGTGTTGGCCCACCAGTACAGCGGGAAGAGGATCGCGCACTTGGCCAGCAGGATCAGACCCCAGGCCCAACTGGCCTTCGCGTACGCCTTCTTGCGGCCGGGGTTGCGGGTGCGCCAGGAGAGGTTCTCCTTGAAGACCGGGCCGAGGATCAGGCCGATCAGGGGGACACCGCACAGGGTCGTGATGATGTACGCGAGCGCCAGGCCCAACGTGTAGAGCATGCCGGGCAGGTAGAAGTCCTTGGCGTTGCCCGTCATCATCGCGAAGACCACACCGAAGGCCACACCGAAGACGCCGCTGAACGCGTGCTTGACGGTGTCCCGCATGACCAGCCGGACCACCACGAGCAGCAGGGACACCACGAGGGCGGCGATGGCCGACCAGTGCAGGTCCTTGTTGATCGTGAAGATCGTGACGAAGAGCAGGCCGGGCAGCACCGTCTCGACCATGCCCCGGACCCCGCCGAACGCCTCGAACAGCGCGGCCTCGGTCACCGCCCGGGCATCGTCGGCAGACGTGTCTTCTGTCGGCTTGTCGAGCGACGTCACCGGCTACTCCCGTCCGAGGGGTCTCAGTTCGTATTTCGGGTTGAACAGCACCCGGCGGCCCCGGCTCAGCGAGATCCGGCCCGATGCGATCAGTCTGCGCCCCGGCTCTATCCCGACGATGGAGCGCCGACCGAGCCACACCACGTCCAGCGCGGCGGAGCCGTCGAACAGCTCGGCCTCCAGGGCCGGGACGCCCGCCCGCGGCCGCAGGGTGACCGTGCGCAAGGTACCAGTAACCGTGACGATCTGTCGGTCGTGGCAGTCGCCGATGCGTACACAGCCCGCCGTCTCGGCGTCCTCCCGCAGCTCCTCGGACTCCAGGTCCTCCTGCGAAGAGGAGAGCCGGTCGAGCATGCGCCGGAACCGGCCCACCGGCTTTTCGGAACGAGGAACAGCACTCATATCTGAAGCGTACCGGGGTGCACTGACACCTTCGTACCCGCGGGGCCCGGCCCCGAACCGACCCCTTCGCCCCCGGCCTGCTACTTCTCGAACCGGTACCCCATGCCCGGTTCCGTAATGAAATGCCGGGGATGTGATGGATCAGACTCCAGCTTGCGCCGCAGCTGTGCCATGTACACGCGCAGGTAGTTGGTCTCCGTCCCGTAGGACGGCCCCCACACCTCCTGGAGCAGCTGCTTCTGGCTGACCAACCGCCCGGTGTTGCGGACCAGCACCTCCAGCAGATGCCACTCCGTGGGCGTCAGCCGTACATCCCGGCCGTCCCGGTTGACCTTCTTCGCGGCGAGGTCGACGGTGAACTCCCCGGTCTCCACGGTCGTCGCCTCGTCCTCGCCGGCCCCGACGGGCTCGGCGCGGCGCACGGCGGCCCGCAGCCGGGCGAGCAGCTCGTCCATGCCGAAGGGCTTGGTGACGTAGTCGTCGGCGCCGGCGTCGAGGGCCTCGACCTTCTCGTCGGAGGTGTGCCGGGCGGACAGCACCAGGATCGGCACCCGCGTCCAGCCGCGCAGGCCCCGGATGACCTCGACGCCGTCCATGTCGGGCAGGCCCAGGTCCAGGACGACCACGTCGGGGTGTCGGGCGGCCGCGAGCTGCAGGGCGGTGGCGCCGTCGTGGGCCGCGTCGACCTCGTACTTGCGCGCCTTGAGGTTGATCACGAGGGCGCGCACGATCTGCGGCTCGTCGTCGATCACGAGCACCCGGGTCATGTGACCTGCCTCTCTGGTTGCGCCTGCTGGACAAGCTCCTCCGCACGCGATCCTTCCGCACGCAGGGTGAGGACCATGGTGAGCCCGCCGCCGGGTGTGTCCTCGGCGTCGAGGGTGCCGCCCATGGCCTCGGCGAAGCCGCGGGCGACCGCGAGGCCCAGCCCGACCCCGGCGCCGCGCGGAGCGTCGCCGTAGCGCTGGAAGGGCTCGAAAATGCGCTCCTTGGCCTCGTCGGGGACGCCGGGGCCGCCGTCGACCACCCGCACCTCGACGCGGTCGGCGATGGCGCTGGCTGCCACCAGGACCGGCTTGCCCGCCGGGCTGTACTTGACGGCGTTCTCCACCAGGTTGGCCACCGACCGCTCCAGCAGCCCGGGGTCGACAGCGACCATGGGCAGGGTTTCCGGGACGTCCAGCTCGACGCTGTCCTCGGGCACCCCGACCAGCGCCATCGGCACCACCTCGTCGAGGTCGATCTCGCGGATCAGCGGAGTGACCGTGCCGGTCTGCAGCCGGGACATGTCGAGCAGGTTCCCGACGAGGTGGTCGAGCCGGTCGGCGCCCTCCTCGATGCCCGCCAGGAGCTCCGCCTGGTCCTCCTCGGACCACGCCACGTCGTCGGACCTGAGCGACGACACGGCCGCCTTGATCCCGGCCAGCGGGGTCCGCAGATCATGGCTTACGGCGGCCAGCAGCGCCGTACGGATCCGGTTGCCCTCGGCGAGCGCGCGGGCCCGGTCGGCCTCCTCCAGGAGGCGTCGGCGGTCCAGGACGACAGCAGCCTGGGCGGCGAACGCGGCCAGCACCCGGCGGTCCTCGGCGGGCAGCACCCGCCCGGTCAGTGCGAGCGCCATGTGGTCGCCGACCGGCACGTCCACGTCGGCCTCCTCGGGCCGCTCCACGGCCGGCCCGAGTCCCGCGCGGCCCGCGCAGGTCCAGGGGTCGTGGTCGCCAGCCCGCTCCAGGAGGGCCGCCGACTCCATGCCGAAGGTCTCCCGAACACGCTCGAGCAGCTCCTCCAGACCGGTCTCGCCGCGCAGGACGTTGCCCGCGAGGAAGGACAGGATCTCGGACTCGGCGCGCAGCCGGGCCGCCTGGTGGGTGCGCCGGGCCGCCAGGTCGACGACCGAGGCCACCGACACACCGACGGCCACGAAGATCACGATGGCGACGATGTTCTTGGGGTCGGCGATGGTCCAGCGGTGCAGGGGCGGTGTGTAGAAGTAGTTCAGGAGCAGGGAGCCGACCGCGGCCGAGGCCAGCGCGGGCAGCAGCCCGCCGAGCAGCGCCGCCGCGACCGTGACCGCCAGGAACAGCAGCATGTCGTTGGCGAGGCCGAGGTGGACGGTGTTGAGCAGCGCGGCAAGGATCGCCGGGCCGAGTACGCCGACCAGCCAGCCCCAGATGATCCGGGACCGGCCCAGTCGCGCACCCCGGGCCACCGGCAGCCCACGCCCCTTGCCGGCCTCGTCGTGGGTGATCAGATGGACGTCGAGATCGGGCCCCGAGTCCCGGGCGACCGTCGCACCGACGCCCGGCCCGAAGACGTACTGCCAGCTCTTGCGCCGGGAGACGCCGAGCACGATCTGGGTGGCATTGACCCCGCGCGCGAAGGCGAGGAGCGCCGCCGGTATGTCGTCGCCGATGACGTGGTGGAAGGTACCGCCCAGGTCCTCGACGAGAGTGCGCTGGACGGCCAGTTCCTTCGGGGAGGCGGAGGTGAGCCCGTCGCTGCTGGCTATGTAGACGGCGAGGACCTCGCCTCCGGCGCCCTTCTCGGCGAGCCGCGCGGCCCGCCGGATCAGCGTCCGCCCCTCCGGACCGCCGGTCAGCCCGACCACGATCCGCTCCCGCGAACCCCAGATCTTCGACACCCGGTGCTCGCTGCGGTACTGCTGCAGATACTCGTCGACCCGGTCGGCGACCCACAGCAGCGCCAGCTCGCGCAGGGCGGTCAGGTTGCCGGGGCGGAAGTAGTTGGACAGGGCCGCGTCGACCTTGTCCGGCTTGTAGATGTTGCCGTGCGCCATACGGCGCCTCAATGCCTGTGGCGACATGTCGACAAGCTCGATCTGGTCGGCCCGCCGCACCACCTCGTCCGGCACGGTCTCCCGCTGCCGTACGCCGGTGATGGACTCGACGACGTCCCCGAGGGACTCCAGGTGCTGGATGTTGACGGTCGAGACGACATCGATGCCGGCGGCGAGCAGTTCCTCGACGTCCTGCCAGCGCTTGGCGTTGCGGGAGCCGGGGACGTTGGTGTGGGCGAGTTCGTCGACCAGGGCGACGGCGGGGGCGCGCCGCAGCACCGCGTCCACGTCCATCTCGGTGAACACGGCCCCGCGGTACTCCAGCTCCCGGCGCGGCACCTGCTCCAGGCCGTGCAGCATCACCTCGGTGCGCGGCCGCTCATGGTGCTCGACGAAGGCCACGACGCAGTCGGTCCCCCGCTCCACGCGCCGGTGCGCCTCGGAGAGCATCGCGTACGTCTTGCCGACGCCCGGTGCCGCACCGAGGTAGATCCGAAGCTTGCCGCGTCCCATGGTCCCTATTGTCTTCCGGTCACTGCTGCCTACGCAGCGTCGACCTTACGGCCAACAATCGCGACAAATAGTGCCGGGACCACCGCCTGGACCGTCTTTGACGCAACTCTGACGCCGCGCCGCTTCACTGTTCGACGATCTCGCCGTCGGACAGCTCCAGGACCCGGTCGGCCAGGTCGAGCAGCGTCGCGTCGTGCGTGGCGACCAGCGCGGTGACGTTCTCGCTCTGTACGACGGCCCGCAGCAGCTCCATGACGCCGTGCCCGGTCTCCGCGTCCAGCTGGCCGGTCGGTTCGTCGGCGACGATCAGCGAGGGGCTGTTGGCGAGGGCACGCGCGATGGCGACGCGCTGCTGCTGGCCGCCGGAGAGCTCGCCGGGCCGCTGCCGGGCGTGGTCGGCCAGGCCGACGAGCGCGAGCAGCAGCTCGACGCGCTCCTCACGCGCGCGTACCTCGGCGCGGCGCAGCCGCATCGGGACGCCGACGTTCTCGGCGGCCGTAAGGATCGGGATGAGCCCGAAGGACTGGAAGACGAAGCCGATACGGTCCCGGCGCAGGGCCAGCAGCCCGTCCTCGCCGAGCTTTGAGAGATCGAGGCCGTCGACGGTGACCCGTCCCTCGTCCGGTACGTCGAGTCCGCCGACGATGTTGAGCAGAGTCGTCTTGCCCGAGCCCGAGCGCCCCTTGAGGGCGACGAGTTCGCCGCGCGGGACCTCGAACGAGACACCGCGCAGGGCGTGCACCGCGGCGGCTCCATGGCCGTAGGACTTCTGGACGTTCTCGACCCGCACCATGGTCTCGGTGACCACCTGGCTGCTCATGTCGCCTCCCCCGTCGACCGGGCGCCAGTATCGCGGCGTAGCGCCCGGCCGTTCAACGGTTCAGTTCGGGTTGTCCCCGTGGGTGAGGGTCTCCCAGGCGACGAACAGGCCATCGGTGCCGGCCGGGCGCTGCTGGCAGGTACTGACCAATACACCGTCAAGGGTCCACGCACGAGAAAGGGCCGCACCCCCTGCTCGGGGATGCGACCCTGCTACCTCTACGACTGTCTAGCGCACCTCGGTGATCTCCGGACCGCGCTGCAGCTGGCCCATACCGCCGGAGAAGCGGGAGCCCTCCTCCTGCTGGACGCCCTCGGGGACCATCTGGGCGTCGTTCGGCAGCTTCAGGACGATCGGGTCGCGGGGCGCCATCGGGCCCTCGCCGCGGACCACGACCGTGTCCCTGAAGATCTGTTCGAGCAGACCGGCCGCCTGCGGCTGCACCGCGCCCTGGCCCGAGATCACACCGCGCAGGAACCAGCGGGGACCGTCCACGCCGACGAAGCGCACGACCTGGAAACCGCCCGTGCCGTCCGGCAGCTGCACCGGCACCTGGGCGCGCAGCTCCCAGCCGAGCGGGCCCTCGACCTCGTCGACGATGCCACCCTGCTGGGTGATGCCGGAGCCGATCTCCTCGCGCACCTCGCCCCAGATGCCCTCGCGCTTGGGCGCGGCGAAGGCCTGCAGCTGGATGGCGCTGTCGCGCAGCACGACGGTCGCCGCGACGATCGCGTCGCCCGCGACCTCGACGCGCAGTTCCATGCCGTCGACGCCCGGGACGAAGAGTCCGCCCAGGTCCACACGGCCCTCCCCGGGCTCGCGCACCTCGGTGTCGTCCCAGGGCCCGTCCGGCCGCGGTTCGGGCTCGAGCCGTACGCGCTCGCGCCCGACCTCTTCCACGTCGTCCGCCTCAGCGTCGACACTGTCGACGACCTGCTCGGCCTCGCCGGCCGCGTCCTCGGCGGCACCCTTCTTCTTGCGACGTCCGAACACGTCACTGTCCTTCCCGGTCGGATACGACCGAAGCGTATCGATTCCCACCCGTAGTGCCGCCCACGGCGGCCTGACCGCTTGTGCTGTTCGTACCGGCCACCACCGCATGTCCTCCGGTGGACCCGAAGCCCCCTTCGGCCCGCGCCGAGTCGGGCAGCTCCGCCACCTCCTGGAAGCGGACCTTCTCGACCTGCTGGACGACCAGTTGGGCGATCCGGTCGAAGCGCTCGAACCGCACTGCCTCGCGCGGGTCGAGATTCACCACGATCACCTTGATCTCCCCACGGTACCCGGCATCAACCGTCCCCGGGGCATTCACGAGGGCGACACCGCAGCGGGCGGCGAGCCCTGACCGAGGGTGCACGAAGGCCGCGTACCCCTCAGGGAGCGCGACGGACACCCCGGTGGGCAGCACAACCCGCTCGCCGGGCTTCAGTTCGCACGCCTCGGTGGTGCGCAGATCGGCTCCCGCGTCGCCAGGATGCGCGTACGACGGAAGCGGTACGTCCGGGTCGACGCGCCGGATCAGCACGTTCACGGGGGCACGGCTCACGGGTTCACCTCGAAGGCGCGGGCGCGCCTTTGCTGGTCGGGGTCGCTCATGGCCGCGTGGATCTCCTCCGGACGGCCGTTGTCGATGAAGTGGTCGACCTTGACCTCGATGAACAGGGCGTCGGCGCGGACGGCGACCGCGCCCTCGGGGCTGTCGAGGCGCCCGACGGCGGTCGAGTAGATCTTGCGGCCCGCCACCGCCGTGACCTCGGCCGACAGATGGAGCGTGGTGCCGACCGGCACCGGACGCACGAAGTCCGTCTCCAGCCGGCCCGTCACGGCGATCGCCCGCAGCAGCCAGTTCAGCGAGCCGAGCGTCTCGTCCAGCGCGGTCGCCAGCACCCCACCGTGCGCGAGGCCGGGCGCGCCCTGGTGGGCGGGCTGGACGGTGAACTCCGCGGTGATCGTGACGCCTTCGCCCGCCCGCGCCGCCAGGTGCAGCCCGTGGGCCTGCTCGCCGCCACAGCCGAAACACTGGCCGTAGTGCGAACCGAGAAGCTCACCCGGCGCCGGAGCATCCGGGTGGCGCACCGGTTTCACCGCGTCGGCGGGAGGCTCAAGAGCTGCGGAAGTACCACTCACAGCCGCAGACCTTACCCGCGCGTCGGCGTGATCCGGACACCGTGCCAAGCTTGGCTTCATGCAGCTCTCCACGGCCCCCTACGAAGAACGCCTCACCGCCCCTCGTTCGTGGTGGGTGATCTCGTTCCTGATCGGCGTCTCCTGTGCCCTGATCCTGCTGCCGTTCGGCACGCTGCCGCTGCTCGGCGGGCTGGTCGGCGGTACGGCGGCCGCGGCGGTCGTGGCGAGTTCGTACGGGTCGGTGCGCATCCGTGTGGTGGGCGGCTCGTTGATCGCGGGCGAGGCGAAGATCCCGGTGACGGCGCTCGGCGAGGCGGAGGTGCTCTCCCCGGAGGAGGCACAGGCCTGGCGCACGTACAAGGCCGACACGCGCGCGTTCCTGCTGCTGCGGGCGTACATCCCCAGGGCGCTGAAGGTCGAGGTCACCGACCCGGAGGACCCGACGCCGTACCTGTATCTCTCCACGCGGGAGCCGGAGCGGCTGGCGGAGGCGCTGAAGTCGGCCAGGGAAGCGGCCGCGTAAGGCCGCAGGAGGCTCTCAGCCCTGGAAGCCGTCCTCCAGCTCCAGCGGGTGCTTCGGCGCCTCCAGGGGCGGCTGCCCGGCCAGCGCGTCCCAGGGCACCTGGATCTTGCGCAGGTCTTTGCGGATGCGCTCGGCGAGCTTCTTGGTGTCTCTGCGGTTCATGACCGCCCCGACGGCGGCGCCCACCATGAAGGGCATCAGGTTGGGCAGGTCGCGCACCATGCGCTTCATGATCTGCTGGCGCAGCTGGTGCTTCATCTGGCTGTTGACCGCGCCCCCGAAGCTCGACGGCTTCGTCACGTCGACCCCGCGCTCACCGGACCAGGAGTTCAGATACGCGGTGCTGCGCTCTCTCAGGTTTCCGGGCGGGCGTACGCCGTAGACCTCGTGGAGTTCGGCGATCAGCTTCAGCTCGATCGCGGCCACGCCGGTGATCTCGGCGGCCAGCTCCGTCGGCATGGCGGGCGGCACCGGCATCATCGCCGCCGCTCCGATGCCCGCACCGACCGTGGAGGTCGCGTTCGCGGCGCCCGACACGAGCTTGTCGGCGAGCTGCTCGGGCCCGAGGCCCGGGAAATGGGCCCGGAGCGTCGCGAGGTCGCGTACGGGCACACGCGGGGCGATCTCGATGATCCGGTCGGCGAGGTACCCCAGGCCCGCCCTGGCGCGGCTGCCGCCCTTGCGGACACCTTCCCGGACGGTTTCCCTGGCCTTGTCGCGGATCGCCGCGACCCGCCTGGCGACGGGCGCGGGCCTGTGCTGGGACGGCACCGGGAGGTCAGCCCGGCCTGCCGCCGATTCGAGCGAGGCCGCCCCGGATGACCCCGTGCCACCGGGTGTCGTACCGGATGAGCCCCGCTCGTCGTCACGCGTGCCGTGGGGACCGTCGGACGGCCCCTGCTCCGCTCCCTGCAGGGGGGAGCGGCGCTTCCAAGGGGGGGTCGAGCCAGTCACGGCCGACCCGGCCTCAGTCGCAGTCGCGGCAGATCGGCTGACCGTTCTTCTCCCTGGCCAGCTGGCTGCGGTGGTGCACCAGGAAGCAGCTCATGCAAGTGAACTCGTCCTGCTGCTTGGGCAGCACCCGGACGGCCAGCTCCTCGTTCGAGAGGTCGGCTCCGGGCAGTTCAAGGCCCTCTGCGGCCTCGAACTCGTCGACGTCGACCGCCGAGGTGGACTTGTCATTCCTCCGGGCCTTCAGCTCTTCAAGGCTGTCGGAATCCACGTCGTCGTCGGTCTTGCGTGGGGTGTCGTAATCCGTTGCCATTTCGCTCTCCCCCTCTGGGTGTCTGCGGGTGTCTCCAGCGCACGTAACGCGTGAGAGGCCGGACTTGTGCCCGCCTCGAGGCGGAGATTTTGCCTCACATCAAGGTCTGTTACTCAATCGACACCCAACCGGACTCCTCAAGAGTGATCGGCTGGGATGGCGAACGGGACCGTACACGGTCCCCCTGCCGCTCTCCAAAGGCGTCTCCACCTGTACTTCCCGTGATCAAGACACCCGAAAACCCGGATTTTCCCGGCTTTCCGACAGCTTTCATGATCACGGAGAGTGGATGGCCGGAAACCCGCCCATGTGATCGATCACACACGGAACTGCTACCGCAACAACGCTTTCACGGCCGGAAAATTCCGCGCAAAGCGAACACGGGCCCCTGTGTCGGCGACATGATCTCAGATCGGCAGAGCGACCCGCATCACGAGTCCACCCCCTTCACGCGGCTGGGCCGAGATGTGCCCGCCGTGCGCGCGGGCCACGGACCGGACGATGGACAGACCGAGCCCGACGCCCTTGTCACTGCCCGTCCGCTCCGTACGCAGCCGACGGAAGGGCTCGAACAGGTTGTCGATCTCGTACGCCGGTACGACCGGCCCGGTGTTCGACACGACCAGGACTGCCTGGCCGTGCTGGACCTCGGTGGTGACCTCGACCCAGCCGCCCTCGGGCACGTTGTACCGTACGGCGTTCTGTACGAGGTTGAGCGCGATTCGCTCCAGCAGCACGCCGTTGCCCTGGACGACGGCGGGCTTCTGCTCGCCACGGATCACCACGCCCTTGGCCTCCGCCTCCGCGTGCACCTGGTCGACGGCCTGGGAGGCAACCTCGGCGAGGTCGACCGGCTTGCGCTCGACGATCTGGTTGTCGCTGCGGGCGAGCAGCAGCAGGCCCTCCACGAGCTGCTCGCTGCGCTCGTTGGTGGCCAGCAGCGTCTTGCCGAGCTGCTGGAGCTCCACCGGCGCACCCGGGTCGGAGAGATGCACCTCGAGGAGCGTGCGGTTGATCGCCAGCGGGGTGCGCAACTCGTGGGAGGCGTTGCCGACGAAGCGCTGCTGTGCCGTGAAGGCCCGCTGGAGGCGCTCCAGCATGTCGTCGAAGGTGTCGGCCAGCTCCTTGAGCTCGTCGTCCGGGCCGTCCAGCTCGATCCGGCGGGACAGGTCCGAGCCGGCCACCGCGCGCGCGGTGCGGGTGATCCGGCCGAGCGGCGACAGGACGCGGCCGGCCATCGCGTAGCCGAACGCGAAGGCGATCACGGCAAGGCCGAGGAGGGCCAGCAGGGAGCGGCTGAGGAGGTCGTCGAGGGCGTGCTGGCGCTGGACGGACTCGCACGACGTGAGGATCGAGTTGAACTCGTCGTTGGTGGTCGCCTGGTTGAGCTTCGGACAGGTGGGGCTGGTGATGTTGATGCCGGTACCGGACACCTGGAAGGACTGGCCGCTGCCTTCGTGCAGGGCCTGGGCGGCCAGCAGGTAGATGATCGACAGCAGCAGGATGCCGGCGATCAGGAACATGCCGCCGTACAGCAGCGTGAGTCGTATGCGGATGGTGGGGCGCAGCCAGGGGTACTGCTGCTGGGGCTTCCTGGGGTCCCAGGTGGGTTTGGGGGGTGCCGTGGGGAGAGCGGGTGTGGCGGCCATCGGGGATCAGATCCGGTAGCCGGAGCCGGGCACGGTGACGATGACGGGCGGCTCGCCCAGCTTGCGGCGCAGGGTCATGACGGTCACGCGCACGACGTTGGTGAACGGGTCGGTGTTCTCGTCCCAGGCCTTCTCCAGGAGCTGCTCCGCGGAGACGACGGCGCCCTCGGAGCGCATCAGCACCTCCAGGACCGCGAACTCCTTCGGCGCCAGCTGGACCTCCTTGCCGTCGCGGAAGACCTCGCGGCGGTTGGGGTCGAGCTTGATGCCGGCTCGCTCCAGGACCGGCGGCAGGGGGAGGCTGGTGCGGCGGCCGAGGGCACGCACGCGTGCGATCAGCTCGCTGAAGGCGAAGGGCTTGGGCAGGTAGTCGTCGGCGCCGATCTCCAGTCCCTCGACCCGGTCGCTGACGTCGCCGGAGGCCGTCAGCATCAGCACGCGTGTGGGCATGCCGAGCTCGACGATCTTGCGGCAGACGTCGTCGCCGTGGACGAGCGGGAGGTCGCGGTCGAGGACGACCACGTCGTAGTCGTTGACGCCGATGCGCTCCAGGGCGGCCGCACCGTCGTACACGACGTCGACGGCCATGGCCTCCCGGCGCAGTCCGGTGGCCACCGCATCGGCGAGCAGCTGCTCGTCCTCGACGACGAGTACGCGCACGTCGCTTGTCCTTCCTGTGTCCACCCGCGTAGCGCCGGGCGGGCACAGGCGGGCAGGGGTCTTCATGGGTGTGTGCCTCCATCCTGCCCTTTTCGGCCGTAAGTCGGCTGTAAGACGGTGGGCGGCAGCTGATCGGCGGATGAATGGCAGGTGTGAGACCCGGGAATGCGGGACTTTTTCGTCCGGTTGAGGTTTCCGTGGAAGGGACCGGGGGGAGGACGGTTCATACCCCGCGATCACGCTCTGCTTGTGCCGCAACACCATGCGGCACGGCGCAATCCGCTTTCCGCAGAGTGGGCGTGTGGGTGCCTGGCACCGTCGCCGCCCAGCAGGGCAGTGTGCTGGGCATCTGCCGGAGACGTGATCGCCTCTTCCGAACGGCACACCCCCGTGCCACCGACCCACGACCCAGGACGAGGGGGCGCAGCATGGACGCATTCACCACGGGACTTCTGCAGCGCATAAAGGCGACCGAGTCCGACCTGACGCGGGCTCTTGACGAGGGCGACGACTTCCTCGTCGAGGTCGAGCAGGGCGAACTCGACGACCTGCGCCGCCTTGCCGCCGAGCACGGTGTGCAAGTTGGCGCATAGCGTCTGATCGGCCCGTGAGCGCGTGAAGGGACCCCGGCGAATCCAGCGCCGGGGTCCCTTCGTGTGCGCGCTCGGCGGCCGTCAGTCGTGCCAGGCGCCGAAGTCCTCCAGGAGCTGCTGGAGGGGCTCGAAGACGCCGGGTGTGCCGGCGACCGTCAGGTCGCGTGACGGGCGCTCTCCGGGGCGTCCGCCGGTCAGCACGCCCGCTTCACGGGCGATGAGGTCGCCCGCGCCGTAGTCCCAGGCGTTCAGGCCGCGCTCGTAGTAGCCGTCCAGGCGGCCGGACGCGAGGTCGCAGAGGTCGACCGCCGCCGAGCCGCCGCGCCGGATGTCGCGGAGCAGCGGGATCAGCTTCCGGGCGACCTCGGCCTGGTGGGTGCGGACCTCGGTGACGTAGTTGAAGCCGGTGGAGACCAGGGCCTGGTCCAGCGGGGGCGCGGGGCGGCAGGCCAGCGCACGCTCGCCCTCCCACGCGCCCGTGGCCCAGGCGCCCTTGCCGCGGACCGCGTGGAACGTCTCGCCGCGCATCGGGACCGCCACGACCCCGACGACCGTCTCGCCGTCCTGCTCGGCCGCGATGGACACTGACCAGGTGGGCAGTCCGTACAGGTAGTTGACGGTGCCGTCGAGCGGGTCGATCACCCAGCGGATGCCGCTCGTGCCCTCACTGGAGGCGCCCTCCTCGCCGAGGAAGCCGTCGTCCGGGCGGCGGGCGGAGATCAGGTCCGTGATCAGCTTCTCCGCCGCGATGTCCATCTCGGTCACCACGTCGATGGGGCTCGACTTGGTGGCGGCCACCGCGAGGTCGGCGGGGCGGCCGTCCCGCAGCAGGTCGCCGGCGCGGCGGGCGGCCTCCTGGGCCAGGTCCAGCAGCTCTTGGTGGAGGGGGTCGGTCACCTGGCTCCTCATGCGTAGGGGCTGTCGGCGCCCGCGGCGGCCGGCTTGGGGGCCCGGCTCGGACAGCAGCCGATCGGGCAGAGGTTGTGGCTCGCGCCGAGGCTGCCCAGGGCGCAGGGGGTGACCTCGTCTCCCCGCTCCGTGGCCGCGCGCTCCAGGACCAGGTCGCGGATGGCCGCCGCGAAGCGCGGGTCGGCGCCCACCGTGGCCGAGCGGCGCATGGGGAGGTTCAGCTCCTCGGCCTTGGCCCTGGCCTCCGTGTCGAGGTCGTAGAGGACCTCCATGTGGTCGGAGACGAAGCCGATGGGGGCGATGACCACCGAGGGGGCGCCTGCCTCCTGGAGGGCCTCCAGGTGGTCGCAGATGTCCGGCTCCAGCCAGGGGATGTGCGGGGCGCCCGAGCGGGACTGGTAGACGAGCTGCCAGGGGTGGTCGATGCCGGTGCGCTCGCGGACCGCGTCGGCGATCAGCCCGGCCACCTCCAGGTGCTGCTCGACGTACGCGCCGCCGTCCCCGTGGTCCTCGACCGGGCCCGAGGTGTCCGCGGACACCGTGGGGACGGAGTGCGTGGAGAAGGCGATGTGGGCGCCGTCCCGGACGCCCTCGGGGAGGTCGGCGAGGGACTGGACGACGCCCTCGATCATCGGCTCCAGGAAGCCCTCGTGGTTGAAGTAGTGGCGCAGCTTGTCGACCTTCGGGAGGTCGAGGCCCTCGGCCTCCAGGGCGGCCAGCGAGTCGGCCAGGTTCTCGCGGTACTGGCGGCAGCCCGAGTACGAGGCGTAGGCGCTGGTGGCCAGCACCAGGATGCGGCGGTGGCCGTCGGCCACCATCTCGCGCAGGGTGTCCGTCAGGTACGGCGCCCAGTTGCGGTTGCCCCAGTGGATCGGCAGGTCCAGGCCGTGCTCCGCGAAGTCCTTGCGGAGGGCGTCCAGCAGGGCGCGGTTCTGGTCGTTGATGGGACTGACCCCGCCGAACAGGAAGTAGTGTTCGCCGACTTCTTTGAGCCGTTCCTTGGGGATTCCGCGCCCGCGCGTGACGTTCTCCAGGAACGGGATCACGTCGTCGGGGCCCTCGGGGCCGCCGAAGGAGAGCAGGAGCAGGGCGTCGTAGGGGGTGGCGTCGAGCACGTCTCGCATGGGTCGATCCTGTCATCCGGTACTGACAGCCGGGAAACGGCGGGGTGACGGGCCGGGTTCCCGGGGTGGCCCAGCCGGTGCGTCCGCATCCGACCGGGTGCGTCAGGGTCACCTGACTCGTAAGCTGTATCGGCTGCATACGCGCCTTACTGAGCCGCTGTCCCTTTCCTCACCGGAGCCCGCCGTGCCCAGCCCGTACCGCGCCCTGTTCGCCGCACCCGGCTCCAAGGGCTTCTCCGCCGCGGGGTTCCTCGGCCGGATGCCGCTGTCGATGATGGGCATCGGCGTGGTCACGATGGTCTCCCAGATCAGCGGGCGGTACGGGCTCGCCGGCGCGCTGTCGGCCACCATCGCGCTGGCCGCCGCGGCGATCGGGCCGCAGATATCCCGGCTGGTGGACCGGCACGGGCAGCGGCGGGTGCTGCGGCCCGCCACGCTGGTCGCGCTCGCGTCGGCCGCCGGGCTGCTGCTCGCCGCGCGCTTCGGGTGGCCGGACTGGGTGCTGTTCGTGTGCGCCGCGGGGATCGGGGCGGTGCCCAGCCTGGGGGCGATGATCCGGTCCCGGTGGGCGGCCCTGTACCGGGGGACTCCGCAGCTGCACACCGCGTACTCGTTCGAGTCGGTGGTCGACGAGGTCTGCTTCATCTTCGGGCCGATCATCTCCATCGGGCTGTCCACCGCCTGGTTCCCGGAGGCCGGGCCACTGCTCGCCGCCTGCTTCCTGGCCGTCGGCGTCTTCTGGCTGACCGCCCAGCGGGCCACCGAGCCGAAGCCCCACCCCCGGGAGAAGCACGGCAGTGGTTCGGCGCTCCGGGCGCGTGCGCTGCAGGTTCTGGTGGCCACCTTCGTGGCGACCGGGGCGATCTTCGGATCGGTGGACGTCGTCACCGTGGCCTTCGCCGACGAGCGGGGGCACAAGGGGGCCGCGAGTGTCGTGCTCGCCCTGTACGCGGCGGGGTCCTGCGCGGCGGGAATCGTGTTCGGGCTGCTGCGGCTCACAGGAGCACCACAACGTCGCTGGCTGCTGGGCATATGCGCGATGGCCGTGAGTATGATCCCCCTCCTACTGGTCGGAAACTTGCCGTTTCTGGCCGTGGCGCTGTTCGTCTCGGGCCTGTCCATCGCTCCCACGATGATCACGACGATGTCCCTGATCGAAGAGCACGTACCACGCGCGCAGTTGACCGAGGGCATGACCTGGATCAGCACCGGGCTTGCGGTCGGCGTCGCGCTCGGCTCCTCCGTGGCCGGCTGGGTCATCGACGCGGCCGGCGCGCGTGCCGGGTACGGGGTTCCGGCGGTGTCCGGGGCCGTCGCGGTCGCGGTCGGTTTCCTGGGGTACCGCCGGCTCAGCAGGCCGGCGCCGCGACGGGGAGGCACCGTTGAGCAGCACAGCGAGCGGGAAGAACGGCACGTGGCGTAACTGGGGCGGCAATGTCGCGGCCCGTCCCGCGCGAGAGGTCACTCCGGCCTCCGTGGAGGAGCTGGCCGCGGCCGTACGAAAGGCCGGGGAGGACGGACTGACGGTCAAGGCGGTCGGTACGGGCCACTCGTTCACGTCCATCGCGGCCACGGACGGAGTGTTGATCCGCCCTCAACTGTTGACCGGTATCCGCAAGATCGATCGCGATGCCATGACCGTCACGGTGGAGGCCGGCACCCCGCTCAAGAGGCTCAACATGGCCCTGGCGCGCGAGGGCCTGTCGCTCACCAACATGGGCGACATCATGGAGCAGACCGTCTCCGGCGCCACCAGCACCGGCACGCACGGCACGGGGCGCGACTCGGCCTCGATCGCCGCCCAGATCAAGGGACTTGAGCTGGTCACCGCGGACGGGTCGGTGCTCACCTGCTCCGAGAAGGAGAATCCGGACGTCTTCGCGGCCGCCCGGATCGGCCTGGGCGCCCTCGGCGTCGTCACCGCGATCACCTTCGCCGTGGAGCCGGTCTTCCTGCTCACGGCCCGCGAGGAGCCGATGCCCTTCGACAAGGCGCTCGCCGACTTCGACGAACTCTGGGCCGAGAACGAGCACTTCGAGTTCTACTGGTTCCCGCACACCGGCAGCACCAACACCAAGCGCAACAACCGCAGCGCCGGCCCGGAGAAGCCGGTAAGCCCGGTCGCCGGCTGGTTCGAGGACGAGTTCCTCTCCAACGGCGTCTTCCAGGTGGCCCAGTGGGTCGGCCAGGCGGTGCCGGCCACGGTCCCGACGATCGCCCAGATCTCCAGCAAGGCCCTGTCCGCGCGCAGCTACACGGACATCCCCTACAAGGTCTTCACTTCTCCGCGCCGGGTGCGCTTCGTGGAGATGGAGTACGCCGTCCCGCGCGAGGCCCTGACCGAGACGCTGCGTGAACTGAAGGCGATGGTCGAGCGCTCCGGCCTCAGGGTCAGCTTCCCCGTCGAAGTGCGCACCGCCCCGGCCGACGACATCACGCTGTCCACCGCGTCGGGCCGCGACAGCGCGTACGTCGCCGTCCACATGTTCAAGGGCACCCCCTATCAGGCGTACTTCACCGCCGCCGAGCGCATCTTCACGGCGCACGAGGGGCGTCCGCACTGGGGCAAGGTGCACACGCGCGACGCCGAGTACTTCGCGGGCGTCTACCCGCGCTTCGGCGAGTTCACCGCCCTGCGGGACCGTCTTGATCCGGATCGGCGGTTCCAGAACGACTACTTGCGCAGGGTGTTGGGCTCGTAGCGATCAACCAACCGCGCGAGAAGGGGACGTACGGACGAAGCCATTGGCTCCGTTTCTGGTGATTACGTGAACTATGCCACGTTCAAGATCCCGGAAACCGCTCAACGGGCGGCCGAGTCCCGCTTCTTGTCAGAACTTGGGGGCGCGCCAATCCACGCACGTGGTCCGAATGGAGTACTGTTGCGAGCCCTGGGTCCGGCCTCCCGCCAGGGTGTCCGCGGCTTCAAGGACCGCCAGGAGGGGGCTAGTTGCACAGGGTGACGGAGTTGGTCACTTAGCGTTGCGAATAGGTAACCGTGCCATAACGGCGTTCCAGGGCCCGTGCCCGACACGCCGGGCAACTCGGCAAGGTTGTGGCAGGCTGCACCCGGGCAGGCCACACTCGACTAGCGGAAGCAGCGACGCACGTGACGTCGGCAGGCACCACCCGGGAGGTCCCCATGCCCGAACTGCGTGTCGTGGCCGTCTCGAATGACGGCACACGGCTGGTGCTCAAGGCTGCCGACTCGACGGAGTACACCCTCCCGATCGACGAGCGGCTGCGCGCCGCCGTCCGCGGTGACCGGCCCCGTCTCGGCCAGATCGAGATCGAGGTCGAAAGCCATCTCCGTCCCCGCGACATCCAGGCGCGTATACGCGCCGGTGCCACGGCGGAAGAAGTCGCGCAGCTCGCAGGAATCCCCGTCGACCGCGTACGCCGTTTCGAGGGCCCCGTGCTCGCGGAGCGTGCGTTCATGGCCGAGCGGGCGCGGAAGACTCCGGTCCGTCGGCCGGGTGAGAACGCCGGGCCGCAGCTCGGCGAGGCCGTCCAGGAGCGGTTGGTGCTGCGCGGCGCCGAGAAGGACACCGTGCAGTGGGACTCGTGGCGCCGCGACGACGGCACCTGGGAGGTCCTGCTGGTCTACCTGGTCGCGGGCGAACCGCACTCGGCGAGCTGGACGTACGATCCGCCCCGGCGGCTCGTCCAGGCCGTCGACGAGGAGGCGCGCTCGCTGATCGGCGAGTCCGACGACCTCGCGGCCCCGGAGCCCAGCTTTCCCTTCGTACCGCGCATCGCACGGCTGCCGCGCGACCGCCCGCTGGACCGCGCCCTCGACCGGCCGAGCCTGCCGGCACAGGCGTCCGAGCCCGCGGAGGAGATCACGGCGAGCGAACGGGACTCGCTGACCAGTCTGTTGGAGGCGGTACCGAGCTTCCGCGGCGACCTGGTGGTCCCGGAGCATCCCTCCGAGACCCCCGCTCCCGAGGAGCCCCCCGCCGCCGAACCCGTGGAGGAGGAGCCCCCGGCCCCCGCGGCCTCGGCCGGTTCCGCCTACGCGGACGTCCTCATGCCCCGCTCGGTCACCAGCCACCGTGACCGCCTGGTCGGCGCGACGGACCGCCAGGCCGAGGCGGACGGCGTCCGCCCGGGCCGCAGGGCGGCGGTCCCGAGCTGGGACGAGATCGTGTTCGGGACACGGCGCAAGAAGCAGGAGTAGCAGGCAGGCACGCGCGCGTGAGGGCCCGTCACCGAGTGACCGGGCCCTCACGCGCGCGTGCCGACTACTGAGGGTCGGGCCCCACGGCGACCGGCCGCGCCGGATCCGACGACCACTCCGACCACGAGCCCACGTACAGCGCCGCCGGAATCCCCGCCACCGCCAGCGCCAGCACCTCGTGCGCCCCCGAGACGCCCGAACCGCAGTACACGCCTACCTCCGAACCTTCCGCGGCACCCAGGGACTTGAACCGCTCGGCCAGCTGCTCCGTGGGCAGGAACCGCCCGTCCACCCCCACGTTCTCGTTCGTGGGCGCGGACACCGCGCCCGGGATGTGGCCGCCGACCCGGTCGATCGGCTCCACCTCTCCCCGGTACCGCTCCCCCGCCCGCGCGTCGAACAACACGCCGACCCGAGCCACCGCGGCGGCCGCATCGGCGTCCAGCAGCCCCGAATCCCCCGCCACCGGCTCGAAGTCGCCCTCGCCCGGCGTCGGCGCCGCCGTCTCCAGTTCCCCCTCCCACGTCGGCAACCCGCCGTCGAGGACCCGCACATCCGGGTGACCCGTCCAGCGCAGCAGCCACCACGCACGGGCTGCCGCCCAGCCCTGTCCGCCGTCGTACACGACGACCGGCGTACGGGCCGAGACACCCGCGCGTCGCATCGCGGTGCCGAAGACCGTGAGGTCGGGCAGCGGGTGCCGGCCGCGCTCGCCGGGCGTGGCGGCCAGCTCCGAGTCCAGGTCGACGTAGGCGGCACCGGGGATGTGCCCGGCCGCGTACTCGGCGCGGCCGTCGAAGCCGGGCTCTCCTGCCGCCTTGGGCATGCTGAGCTGCCAGCGGACGTCGAGCACCACCGGCGGGTTCGTTCCCGCCAGGTCGCTCGCGAGTTGGGATGCGGAGATGATGGCGTTCATGGCCACCATCCTTGCGCACGGGGTGGCCGCAGCGTCCATGTACGGCTACTCTGCTCCGCCGGACAGGCCCGATCACGAGGCGTACGGACTCGGGCACATGCTGTACAGCTGATCGACGCCCGTGGGCAATCGCACGGAAACGGACGAGAAACCGCACACCGGGCATTCTGTGAGCACGGGCATCCGGGCGCGGCGCGCCCGGAGCGCACACCGGCACGGGTGGTGCGAGCATCGGCACGGGTACCGGAGCGGAAGCGACGCGGCCACCGCGAGGGGTCGAGGGAGAGTGACGATGACCGAGGCACGGGGGTCGGCCGGCTCGAACGGCGACACGCACGCCCGGCACACACCCGGCACACCCTGCTGGGTGAGCCTGATGGTGCACGGTTTGGCCGCGACCCAGGACTTCTACGGCGCCCTGTTCGGCTGGGAGTTCCAGCCGGGGCCACAACAGCTCGGGCCCTACGTCCGGGCTCTGCTCGACGGCCACGAGGTGGCCGGCATCGGCCAGCTCCCGCCCGACCGTCATCTGCCCATCGCCTGGACGCCGTATCTGGCCTCGGACGACGTGGACGCGACCGCCGAAACGGTACGGCTGTGCGGCGGCACGATCGGGGTGGGCCCCTTGGACGCCGCCGAGGCCGGCCGCCTCGCGATCGGCTCCGACCCCTCCGGCGCGGTCTTCGGCATCTGGCAGGCGGCGGCACACCTCGGCACGGGCATCACGGGCGTGCCGGGCACCCCCGCCTGGAACGAACTCCTCACCTTCGAGTCGGCGAGCGTCGCCAAGTTCTACGAGACGGTCTTCGGCTACGAGGAGGAACCGGTCGTCTCCGCCGACTTCGACTACGTCACCCTCCACATCGACGGCCGGCCCGTCGCCGGCATCCACGGCGTCGGCCACGCCCTCCCCCGCGACCGGGGCCCGCACTGGATCACCTACTTCGAGGTCGCCGACGCGGACGATTCCGTGTCCCACCTCCTCCACCTGGGCGGCCACGTCCTGAGCCCCCCGAAGGACAGCCCCCACGGCAGGGTGACCACGGTGGCGGACCCCGAGGGCGCGCGGTTGTCCCTGATCGAGAGCCCCCGCTGAGCCCCGGCTCGCCGTCCAACGGAGCCATCCTCGTCGACAAGGCGGGGCAGCACTTCTCCAGCGCCATCGAGAACTCGGCGACGGTTCCCGCGTCATCGCCGTCCGGTTCGCCCTCGACAGCGGCTTCTGCGACGACGTCGGTGAGTGGGTCGTGCGCTGATCTCAGGCCGACTGCATCGGCAGTACGTCCGGTGACAGCGCCGCCGCGCGGGCCGTGGCCGACGTCATCCGGCGGCGGTGGTGGCGGCGGCACAGGACCTCGTAGCCGATGGCCTCCGCCTGGTTGACGTCGCCCACGACCACCTGGGCGCCCTCGACGACCATCTCGCCGCCTATCGTGCGGGCGTTGTGGGTGGCGCGGGCGCCGCACCAGCACAGGGCCTCGACCTGGAGGACCTCCACGCGGTCGGCGAGCTCGACCAGGCGTTGCGAGCCCGGGAAGAGCTTGGAGCGGAAGTCGGTCGTGATGCCGAAGGCGTAGACGTCCAGGCCCAGGTCGTCGACCACGCGCGCGAGTTGGTCTATCTGTTCCGGCACCAGGAACTGCGCCTCGTCGGCGATGACATAGTCCGCACGGCCGCCCTGGGAGAGGTGGTCGACGAGATAGGCGTAGAGGTCCTGGCCGTCCTCGACCTCCACTGCGTCCGTGACCAGGCCCAGCCGCGAAGAAAGCTTTCCCTCGCCGGCCCGGTCGTCCCGCGTGAAGATCATGCCCGCCAGGCCGCGTGCCGAGCGGTTGTGCTCGATCTGGAGAGCCAGCGTCGACTTCCCGCAGTCCATCGTTCCGGAGAAGAACACCAGCTCGGGCATGGGAAGTTGAGCACCTTTCGGCAAGGGAGGGACAGGCGTGGGCTTCAGGAGCGTACTTCGAGCAGGGGGACCAGTTGTTCGGCAGGGGTCATCGAACCGTGGTTGCCGACCATCGCCGACTCCTTCGGCTCCCGCTCGGACGCGATGATCAGGACGTCGTCGCGGGCGGCCGCCACCACGTCCCCGATGCGCGCGTACACGCGTTCGTCGATGTGCGGGCCGAACCAGCCCGCCGCGATCGCCTCGTCCCGCGAGGCCACCCAGAACTGCTCGCCGAGCACCTCGCGCCAGCAGGTCAGTACGTCGTTCTGGGCGCCCGGGACCGCGTAGACGTGGCGGGCGCGGCCCTCTCCGCCCAGCAGGGCGACCCCGGCGCGCAGTTCCCAGTCCTCGTCGAAGTCGATGCGGTGCTGCTCGTCGAAGGGGACGTCCATCATTCCGTGGTCGGCGGTGACGTACAGCGCGGTGCGCGGCGGGAGTTGCTCGGCGAGGCGCTGGACCAGCCGGTCGACGTGCATGAGCTGGCCGCGCCAGGTGTCCGACGCGACGCCGTAGCGGTGGCCCGCGCCGTCGAGTTCGGCGTAGTACGTGTAGACCAGGGAGCGGTCACCGGCGGCCAGTTGCTCGGCCGCGAGATCCATGCGGTCCTCGCCGGACAGCCGCCCGTGGAACGTTCCTCCACTGAGCGCGACCTTGGTCAGCGGGGTGTTCTCGAAGGTCGGGGAGGACACCTGGGCGGCGTGCACACCCGCCTCGTGAGCGAGTCGGAAGACGGTCGGATAGGGCTGCCAGGCGTGCGGCGCCGTCCACGGCTGCCAGCGCAGCTGGTTCATCAGCTCGCCGGTCTCCGGGTTGCGCGCGGTGTAGCCGGGCAGGCCGTGCGCGCCGGGCGGCAGGCCGGTGCCGACGGAGGCGAGGGAGGTCGCGGTGGTCGCCGGGTAGCCGGTGGTCAGGGGACGGCCGGTGCCGCCGCGCGAGCTGGCCAGCAGCGAGGTCATGAACGGCGCCTCGTCCGGGTGCGCCCTCAGCTGCTCCCAGCCGAGACCGTCGATCAGGAACACGCAGTTGCGGTCGGCGGGGGTGAGCTCGGAGATCGCGGCCGTCATGTCCGGTACGCCCATCCCCGCGGCCAGGGTCGGCAGGAGGTCGGCGAGGGAGCCGCTGCCGTATTCGGGCAGCGGCGCGGAGTCGACGGCGAGGGGTTCGGGGTGGGCGTCCCAGGGGGCGTGGACCATCAGCGGGTGGTGTCCGCGGTCGCCTCGGAGAGCGACTGGGCGAAGGCGAGGGCCTGGCGGACCGTCTCGGGGCCGTCGCCGGCCTCGCTGACACGCAGGCTGAGGTCGTCCGCCGTGGAGCTGCCCGTGTACCCGTGGTCGGCCTCGCAGTTGGGGTCGCCGCAGGCGGCGGGCTCGAGGTCGATGCGGGAGACGGCGCCCCAGCCGATGGTGAGGACGACCTCGCGGGGCAGCGTGCCCACCGTGTACTGCTCCGGGTTGGCGACCACACGGCTGACCACGACCGACGAGATCCGGCCGAGCTTCACGGACTCCGTCGACGTCGTGGCGTACGGCGTCGGGGAGGTGCTGTCGGCCGCCTGCTCGTCGGTGTGGCTGACGATGAAGCGGTTGCCGGTGAGGACGAGCACGGTCACGTGCCGCCGCACCTCGTTCTGGTCGAACGTCGTCTCCTGGTGGACCAGGTACGACCGGATGGAGTCGCCGCCCACGGCGGCCTCCACCGCCTCGGCCACGAGGGCCGGGTAGTAGCCGCTGCGCTCGATCGCCGCTCGCAGCCCCTGGGTCGTCGTACTGGTCTTGGCCATGATGTCCATCCTACGGTGGCCCACTGACTGCGAGGCACCGCTCACGGGTGGTTCAGTACACCGGGAGCGTGCGCGGGCCGAGGTCGTCGCGGGCGGGCGGCGGCGCGAGGCGCACGGAGGCGCCGAGAACGCTCAGGCCGCGCGGGGAGACGACGACGGGCTCCAGGGTGACCGCGACGACCTCGGGGTGGTCGTCGACCAGTCGGGACACCCTCAGGAGCAGCTCTTCCAGCGCAGGCGTGTCGACCGGGGTCGAGCCGCGCCAGCCGAACAGGAGCGGGGCCGTCCGGATCGACCGGATCAGCGAGGTGGCCTCCCGGTCGGTGACCGGGACCAGGCGGTGCGCCATGTCGCCGAGCAGCTGCGAGGCGGGCCCGGCCAGGCCGAAGGACACCACGGCGCCGGCCGCCGGGTCGATGACGGCCCGCACGATCGTGTCCACGCCGCGTGGCGCCATCCCCTGCACCACGGGGCGCAGCTCTTCCGGCTGCCCGAACAGCTCCGTCAACTCGGCGTACGCACGCCGCAGTTGCTCCTCGTCCGCGAGATCCAGGCGTACGCCGCCCAGGTCGGCCCGGTGGCGCAGATGCGGGGCGGTGGCCTTGAGGGCCACGGGGTAGCCGAGACTCTCGGCCGCGCGGACGGCGTCGTCCGGGGTGAAGGCGGGAATCGCCCTGCGTACCGCGATCCCGTACCGGCCGAGCAGTTCGCAGGTCTCGTCCGTGCCGAGGGTGAGGCCCTGCTGGCGCGCGAGCAGTCCGTCGATCTGCTCGGCGGCGCCCTTCTCGTCGATGTCCTCGTACTCGGGCACCTTGCCGGGCTCGGCGGCTTCGCGCCGCCACTGGGCGTAGTGCACGGCTTCGGCGAGGGCACGGACGGCGCGCTCGGCGGCGGGGTAGGCGGGAATCAGGCGCGAGAAGGTCCCGGGGGCGGAGGGTTCCGATGCGGGCGCGGCTGCCGATGCCGGTGCCGTCGCCGGAGGGGGCAGCTGCTGCGAGGGCCGGAGCCGGCGGGTCGCTGTCTCGGCGCCCGTCGCCTTGGCGGCCGTGCCGTCGGCCGGCGCGGTACTGGTCGCCTGGGGAGCCGTGCCGCCCGCCTGGGCCGCGGTACCCGCCGTCCTGGCGGCCGTGCCGTCCGCCTGGGATGCGGCACCCGCCGCTTTGGGAGCCGCCCCGTCCGCCTGGGGTGCGGTGCTGGCCGCGGCCGACAGGGCCTCCGCGAGCCCGCCCAGTTCCACGTGCACGACGAGCACCGGCTTCGCGGGAGCCTCCTCGGCCGCCGACCGCAGGGCCTCGGCCAGCTCCGCGTCGCCGGGAGACACCTCCCCGATCGCCGGGATCGCCGTCACGACCACCGCGTCGCACGAGTCGTCGCCGAGCGCCCGCAGCAGCGCCGCGTGGAAGTCCTCGGCCGAGGCGCCGGTCGTCAGGTCCAGCGGTCGCTGCGGCCTGAGGCCTTCGGCGAGACAGGCGTCGTAGGTCAGCAGCCCGAGCGACTCGGAGTTCCCCACGATCGCCACGCGCGGTCCGGCCGGCAGCGGCTGGCGGGCCAGCAGCAGCCCCGCGTCGACCAGTTCGGTGATCGTGTCCACGCGGATCACACCGGCCTGCCGGAGCAGCGCGGACACGGTGGCGTGCGGAAGCCGCGTCGCCCGTACGGCGTGCCCCTGCGGCGCGGAACCGGCGCCCTGGACGACGACCAGGGGCTTGGCGGCCGCCGTCCGCCGGGCGAGGCGGGTGAACTTGCGTGGGTTGCCGATGGACTCCAGGTACATCAGGACGACGTCGGTGTCCGGGTCGTCGTACCAGTACTGGATGACGTCGTTGCCGGAGACGTCCGCGCGGTTGCCGGAGGAGACGAAGGTGGACACCCCGGTGACGCCGGTGACGCCGCCACCGCGTCGGTGCAGCCGGGACAGCAGCGCGATGCCGATGGCGCCGGACTGGGCGAACAGGCCGATGCGGCCGGGGCGGGGCATCTCGGGTGCGAGCGAGGCGTTGAGCCGAACGTCCTTCGAGGTGTTGATGACACCGAAGGCGTTCGGCCCGATGATCCGCATGCCGTACGTGCGCGCGTGGCGGACGAGTTCGCGCTGGCGCTCGCGCCCCTCGGGCCCGCTCTCGGCGTACCCGGCGGAGACCACGACCAGCCCCTGTACGCCGTGTTCGCCGCACTCGGTGACGACCTCGGGGACGTGCTCGGTGGGTACGGCGACGACGGCCAGGTCGACATGACCGTCGATGTCCCGCACCGAGCGGTGGGCGGGGACGCCGTCGAGTTCCTTGAGGTCCTCGGGGAAGGCCCTGTTGACCGCGTACAGCTGCCCGGCGTAACCGGCGTCCCTGATGTTGTCGAGGATGCTGCGGCCGACGCCCCCGGGCGTGCGCCCGGTGCCGATGACGGCGACGGAGCCGGGCGCCAGCAGCCGCCGTACGGAACGCGCCTCGGCGCGCTGCTCACGCGCGCGCTGGACGGCGAGGGAGCGGTCGGTCGGTTCGAGGTCGAACTCCAGGCGTACGACGCCGTCCTCGAAATGGCGCTGCTGGGTGTAGCCGGCGTCCGTGAACACCTTGATCATCTTGTTGTTGGCGGGCAGCACCTCGGCGGCGAAGCGGCTGACACCGCGCTCGCGGGCGACGGCGGCGATGTGTTCGAGGAGTGCGGAGGCGACGCCGCGGCCCTGGTGGGCGTCCTGGACGAGGAAGGCGACCTCGGCCTCGTCGGAGGGCGCCGACGCGGGCATGCCGTCGGCACCAATGCGGTCATAGCGTACGGTGGCGATGAACTCGCCGCCCACCGTGGCCGCGAGTCCCACCCGGTCCACAAAGTCGTGGTGCGTGAAGCGGTGGACGTCCTTGGCGGACAGGCGCGGGTAGGGCGCGAAGAAGCGGTAGTACTTCGACTCGTCCGAGACCTGCTCGTAGAAGCTGACCAGGCGGTCTGCGTCATCAACGGTGATGGGGCGGATGCGCGCGGTGCCGCCGTCGCGCAGCACCACGTCGGCCTCCCAGTGGGCGGGGTACTCGTGCCGGTCCGACGAGGTCTGCATGGGCCCCAGAGTACGGCTCGCGTCCGACAACGGCGCGAGGCAGTCTGTGGAGAACACAGCAGCCTGTGGAGAACTGAAGAAGGACGGAAGTCGGGCCGAGGCCGCGGTCCGACCACCCACCCCGGACGGGACGAAGGACCGCTCCGGAGACGCTTCACGGTGTGGGAAACTGGTCTAGACAACCCTGAGAACCGAAGGGCAGCATCACATGGCTGAGCGCCGCGTCAACGTCGGCTGGGCCGAGGGCCTCCACGCCCGCCCCGCTTCCATCTTCGTCCGGGCCGCCACGGCCGCAGGTATCCCGGTGACGATCACCAAGGTCGGCGGCACCCCCGCCAACGCGGCCTCCATGCTGGCCGTCCTGGGCCTGGGCGCCCAGGGGGGCGAGGAGATCGTCCTCGCCTCGGACGCCGAGGGCGCGGACGCCGCTCTCGACCGTCTCGCCAAGCTGGTCGCGGAGGGGCTCGAGGAGCTTCCCGAGACCGTCTGAAAAGCGAATTGAGGGTCGCGGCACTCGCCGTCCCGCAGCACTGAAGGGCTCGTCCGGAATTTACCGGGCGAGCCCTTCGCATTTCCCCATTGCGGGCAGCAGAAATAATCCCCCGCGAATTGTCTCCTCTTTGTATACGGCGCCCGTGTTAATGCCGCAGGCCCGACATGTTTACGGGATGTTGCGAGTTCCTCACACCGTTCACGCGTTCGGGGGTGCCGAAGCGCAGCCGGTGCGCGGCCGTCGAGCGCTCGGTGTGCAGCGTGGTGATCGCACGGGCGCGTTCGCCGTCCCCGCGGGCCACCGCGTCGACGATCGCGCCGTGCTCCGCCCAGGACTCCACCGGGTTGGCGGGCGCGTCGACGGCGTACATCCAGGCGATCTTGTGGCGCAACTGGGTCAGCATCGAGGTCAGCGCGGGGCTGCCGGAGGCCTGGGCGAGCGTCTCGTGGAACCAGCCCCCCAGGGAGCGCAGATCCTCGCTGTTGCCCCTCCTGGCCCGCTCCTGGCCCAGTCTGACGAGGCCTCGGAGGACCTTGAGATGGGCCTCGGTGCGCCGCTGGGCGGCCCGGGAGGCACCCAGCGGCTCCAGGAGCATGCGCATCTCCAGCAGGTCGGAGGCCTCCTGCTCGGTCGGCTCCGCGACGCACGCGCCCGCGTGCCGCCGGGTCACCACGAAGCCCTCCGCCTCCAGGGTGCGCAGGGCCTCACGGACGGGGACGCGCGAGACACCGTAGCGGCGGGCGAGGAGTTCCTCGGTGAGGCGGCTGCCACGCTCGTAGACACCCGCGACGATGTCGTCCCGGATGGCCGTGCACACCGAGTGCGCCGGAATACGCATGACCGACCTCCGCCTTAATCCCCGTGAAACGTCGTCGATTGACGTTGTGTCCAAGGACTCTATTGCAATGAGCCGGAATTTCCGACGGCGGACCGGAATCCATGGATATTTTTTGGACAGCAGAGCGACAGAAACGGCGAAACCCCGGCTCCAGGAGCCGGGGTTTCGGTAGATCTTGCGGTCCGTCGTCAGACGTTCACGCCGTGCGAGCGCAGGTAGGCGACGGGGTCGATGTCCGAGCCGTACTCGGGAGTCGTGCGGGCCTCGAAGTGCAGGTGCGGTCCGGTGGTGTTGCCGGTCGAGCCGGAGAGGCCGATCTGCTGGCCCGGAGTCACCTGCTGGCCGACCGAGACGCCGATGGAGGACAGATGGCCGTACTGGGTGTACGTGCCGTCGGCCATCTTGATCACGATCTGGTTGCCGTAGGCGCCGCCCCACCCGGTCTGCACGACCGTGCCGGAGCCGACCGCGTGGACGACGGTGCCGCTCGCCGCGTGGAAGTCGATGCCGGTGTGGCTGCCGGAGGACCACAGGGAGCCGCCGGTCTTGTAGCCCGTGGAGACATACGAGTTGGCGATCGGGGCGACGAAGGTGTTGAGGCGCTTGCGCTCGGCCTCGCGGGCGGCGCGCTCCTTGGCCTCACGCTCCGCCTTGGCCTTCGCCTCGGCCTTCTTGCGCGCGGCTTCCGCGGCGGCCTTCTTACGGGCGGTCTCCTCCGCGGCCTGCTTCTGCGCGTCGGCCTGGGCGTCGATCTTGGCGGCGATCGAGTCACCGATGGTGATGACGGGGGTGAGACCGGTCTGCTCGACGGAGTTCTCCGCGGCGAGCGCGGGGGCCGCGAGGGTACCGATCACGCCGGTGGTGGCGAGGGCCGCGACGCCGG
Organism: Streptomyces sp. NPDC001617; assembly: GCF_053596855.1. Classification (NCBI taxonomy): domain Bacteria; kingdom Bacillati; phylum Actinomycetota; class Actinomycetes; order Kitasatosporales; family Streptomycetaceae; genus Streptomyces; species Streptomyces sp. NPDC001617. Next base: position 54,450 of record NZ_JBSFHA010000048.1, on the reverse strand, counting down.
CGGCCGCGGCGGTACCGCGCTTGACGCGGCTGGGACGACGGTGCTTCCCGGTGGCGCACATGAACGCCATGTAGTGGCTGGTCCTTTCCTTCCCTCTCGCCTACCGGGTTAGCTGACGGGTTCGGAGCAGGAAGGTCTCCTACGGACCCCCTCGCGGCTTGCGCGGGCGTCCGATTCACCCCAGGGACTACGTGGGTCCCCGGCTCCCCTGGCTCGCGCCGTACGGGGACTCGGCGATGGCTGTCCGGTGCCGCGGGTGCGGCGCGGTGCCTGACGGACAGCCCGGACGACGCTAAGCGGGGCCGCTTTCAATCCCCAAACGGATCACGGTGTTTGTAGCGCATCCCACAGGGCAGACAGGCAACCTCCGCCCCAATTCGGACATACGGGGGCCCTGGTGACGCATCCGTCACCAGGGCCCCTGCGCGCGCGTGCCGCTACTCGGCCGACACCACGGTGACTTCACCGATACCGAGGGCCTCGACGGGCTCCTTGATCTCGGCCGCGTCACCGACGAGCACGGTCACCAGACGGTCCACCGGGAAGGCGTTCACGGCCGCCGCTGTGGCCTCCACGGTGCCGGTCGCGGCGAGCTGCTGGTACAGCGTCGCCTGGTAGTCGTCGGGCAGGTGCTGCTCGACCTGGTCGGCCAGCGTGCCCGCGACGGCCGCCGCGGTCTCGTACTTGAGCGGCGCCACACCGACGAGGTTCTGTACGGCGACGTCCCGCTCGGCGTCGGTGAGGCCGCCCTCGGCGAGCGTACGGAGCACCTTCCAGAGGTCGTCCAGGGCGGGACCGGTGTTCGGGGTGTCCACGGAACCGCTGATGGCGAGCATCGACGCGCCGGTGCCGTCCGGGGCGGACCTGAGGACCTGCCCGAACGCGCGCACCCCGTAGGTGTAGCCCTTCTCCTCGCGCAGGACTCGGTCCAGGCGGGAGGTGAGAGTGCCGCCGAGGCAGTACGTGCCGAGCACCTGCGCGGGCCACACCCGGTCGTGCCGGTCGGCGCCGACACGGCCGATGAGCAGCTGCGTCTGGACGGCACCGGGACGGTCCACGATGATCACGCGACCGGTGTCGTCGGCGGTCACCGCGGGCACCGGGCGGGGCTCGGCCTTCGAGCCGGTCCAGGCGCCCAGGGTCTCGCCGAGCAGTGCGTCCAGGTCGACGCCGCTGAGGTCGCCGACGACCACGGCGGTGGCCGTCGCGGGCCGGACATGACGGTCGTAGAAGGCTCGTACGGCCGCCGCGTCGATCTTCTCGACCGTCTCCTCGGTGCCCTGGCGCGGGCGCGACATGCGCGAGGTCGCCGGGAACAGCTGCCGGGAGAGCTCCTTGGCGGCACGGCGGGAGGGGTTGGCCAGCTCGTGCGGGATCTCGTCCAGACGGTTGCGGACGAGCCGCTCGACCTCGCTGTCGGCGAACGCGGGCGCCCTGAGGGCGTCGGCGAGCAGACCGAGCGCCTTGGCGAGCCGGGAGGCCGGGACCTCCAGGCTGAGGCGGACGCCGGGGTGGTCGGCGTGCGCGTCCAAGGTGGCGCCGCAGCGCTCCAGTTCGGCGGCGAACTCCTCGGCGGAGTGCTTGTCGGTGCCCTCGGAGAAGGCGCGCGCCATGATCGTGGCGACACCGTCGAAGCCGGCCGGCTCGGCGTCCAGGGGCGCGTCGAGGAGCACCTCGACGGCGACGACCTGCTGGCCGGGGCGGTGGCAGCGCAGGAGCGTCAGGCCGTTGTCGAGCGCGCCGCGCTCGGGCGCAGGGAACGCCCACGGCCTGGCTTCGCCGGCCTGGGGCTGCGGGTGGAACTCCATCGTGGCGAGCTCGGTCACTTGGCCGCCTCCTCGTTCTTGTCGCCGGCTTCGACCGTGGCCTCGGCCTCGGGGTCCTCCGGGGGATCTGCGTCCTCTGCGATCTCTCCGGCGAGCGGCTCGTAGACGAGCACCGCGCGGTTGTCGGGGCGCAGGCGGGCCTTGGCGACCTCCTGGACCTCCTCGGCCGTCACCGACAGCACACGCTGGACGGCGGTCAGGGCGAGCTGCGGGTCGCCGAACAGGACGGCGAACCGGCACAGTTCGTCCGCGCGGCCCGCGACCGTGCCGAGCCGGTCCAGCCACTCGCGCTCCAACTGGGCCTGGGCGCGCTCCATTTCCTCGGCCGTGGGGCCCTCCTCGGCGAACCGGGCGAGCTCCTCGTCGATGGCGGTCTCGATGACCGGCACCTCGACGTCACCGGAGGTCTTGACGTCCAGCCAGCCCAGGGAGGGCGCTCCGGCCAGACGCAGCAGACCGAAGCCGGCGGCGACGGCCGTACGGTCGCGGCGCACGAGGCGGTTGTAGAGGCGGGAGGACTCGCCGCCACCGAGGATGGTCAGCGCCACGTCGGCCGCGTCCGCCTCGCGCGTGCCGTCGTGCGGCAGCCGGTAGGCGGCCATCAACGCGCGCGCGGGGACCTCCTCCTGGACGACCTCGCGCAGCTGCTCGCCGATGACCTCCGGCAGCGAGCCGTCGCGCGGGGCGGGCTTGCCGTCGTGCGAGGCGATGGAGCCGAAGTACTTCTCGATCCAGGCGAGCGTCTGCTCCGGGTCGATGTCGCCGACGACCGACAGGACGGCGTTGCCCGGCGCGTAGTAGGTGCGGAAGAACGCGCGCGCGTCCTCCAGGGTGGCCGCGTCCAGGTCGGCCATGGATCCGATCGGGGTGTGGTGGTAGGGGTGGCCCTCCGGGTAGGCGAGGGCGGTGAGCTTCTCGAACGCCGTGCCGTAGGGCACGTTGTCATAGCGCTGTCGGCGCTCGTTCTTGACGACGTCCCGCTGGTTCTCCATGGACTCGTCGTCCAGGGCCGCGAGCAGGGAGCCCATGCGGTCGGCCTCCAGCCAGAGGGCGAGCTCCAGCTGGTGGGTGGGCATGGTCTCGAAGTAGTTGGTGCGCTCGAAACTGGTGGTGCCGTTCAGCGAGCCGCCGGCGCCTTGCACCAGCTCGAAGTGGCCGTTGCCCTTCACCTGGCCCGAGCCCTGGAACATCAGGTGCTCGAAGAGGTGAGCCAGGCCGGTACGGCCTTTGACTTCGTGACGCGAGCCGACGTCGTACCAGAGGCACACCGCCGCGACCGGGGTCAGGTGGTCCTCGGAGAGCACCACGCGCAGCCCGTTGGCCAGGCGGTGCTCGATCGCTGTCAGGCCCCCGGAGCCTGCCTGGTCTGTGGCCGTGTGACCCATGGGCATGTACGTCCCTTCGCCTCGCGGATGCGGTGGTGGAAACCGCGGTTTTCCTGCCGGTCCTGCCACTGTATGCAAGCGTGCGGACCCTCGGCGAAGTTCCCGCGGGACGTACGCCCACAGCGGATCGCGTAGCCTTCCGCCACACCGGGAACCGAGGCCGACGCCAGGTCCTCGTCCGCGTTGTCAGTGCCGCGGTCCACAATGGTCGCGTCAGAACCCGTTCACGCTTCAGCACGAGCGAGCCGAAGGGGCGCGTCGGTGTCGAGCGGACGAGCGCGCGGAGGCCCGCAGGGCTGAGCACGGTCGGCCGCTCGACACCGACGTGAGCGCCCCGTAGGCGAGTGACCAGAAAAGAGGAGCCGGCAGCGATGGCCCGCCGCAGCACGAAGACCCCGCCGCCCGACGACTCGTTCGAGGAGCGGATCCTCGACATCGACGTCGTCGACGAGATGCAGGGCTCCTTCCTCGAGTACGCGTACTCGGTCATCTACTCCCGCGCCCTGCCGGACGCCCGCGACGGCCTCAAGCCGGTGCACCGCCGCATCGTCTACCAGATGAACGAGATGGGCCTGCGCCCCGACCGCGGCTATGTGAAGTGCGCGCGCGTGGTCGGCGAGGTCATGGGCAAGCTGCACCCGCACGGCGACGCGTCGATCTACGACGCCCTGGTGCGCATGGCCCAGCCGTTCTCCATGCGCGTGCCGCTCGTCGACGGCCACGGCAACTTCGGCTCGCTGGGCAACGACGACCCGCCGGCCGCCATGCGGTACACGGAGTGCCGCCAGGCCCAGGCGACCAGCCTGATGACGGAGTCGATCGACGAGGACACGGTCGACTTCGCGCCCAACTACGACGGCCAGGAGCAGGAGCCGGTCGCCCTGCCGGCCGCCTTCCCGAACCTGCTGGTCAACGGCTCGTCCGGCATCGCGGTCGGCATGGCGACCAACATGCCCCCGCACAACCTCTCCGAGGTCATCGCGGCCGCCCGCCACCTGATCCGCTACCCGAACGCGGATCTGGACACCCTGATGAGGCACGTCCCGGGCCCCGACCTGCCCACGGGCGGCCGGATCGTCGGTCTCTCCGGCATCCGGGACGCGTACGAGACGGGCCGCGGCACCTTCAAGATCCGCGCCACGGTCGAGGTCGAGACCGTCACCGCGCGCCGCAAGGGCCTGGTCATCACCGAACTGCCGTTCACGGTCGGCCCCGAAAAGGTCATCGCCAAGATCAAGGACCTGGTCGGCTCCAAGAAGATCCAGGGCATCGCCGACGTCAAGGACCTCACCGACCGCGCGCACGGCCTGCGCCTGGTCATCGAGATCAAGAACGGCTTCGTGCCGGAGGCCGTCCTGGAGCAGCTGTACAAGCTGACGCCGATGGAGGAGTCCTTCGGCATCAACAACGTGGCGCTGGTGGACGGCCAGCCACTGACGCTCGGCCTCAAGGAGCTCCTGGAGGTCTACCTCGACCACCGCTTCGAGGTCGTGCGCCGCCGCAGCGAGTTCCGCCGCACCAAGCGCCGCGACCGACTGCACCTGGTGGAGGGTCTGCTCACCGCCCTCGTCGACATCGACGAGGTCATCCGTCTGATCCGCTCCAGCGAGAACAGCGCGCAGGCCAAGGAGCGCCTGATGGAACGCTTCTCGCTGTCGGAGATCCAGACGCAGTACATCCTGGACACCCCGCTGCGGCGCCTCACCAGGTACGACCGCATCGAGCTGGAGTCCGAGAAGGACCGGCTCAACGCGGAGATCGCCGAGCTGACCCGGATCCTCGACTCGGACGCGGAGCTGCGCAAGCTGGTCTCCTCCGAACTGGCCGCCGTGGCCAAGAAGTTCGGCACCGACCGGCGTACGGTCCTGCTGGAGGCGTCGGGCGCCCCGGCGGCCACCGTGCCGCTGCAGGTCGCGGACGACCCGTGCCGGGTGCTGCTGTCCTCGACGGGTCTGCTGGCCCGTACGTCGAACGGCGAGCCCTTCCCGGAGGACGAGGACGCCAGGCGCGTGAAGCACGACGTGATCGTCTCGGCGGTCCCGGCGACGGCCCGCGGCGAGATCGGCGCCGTGACCTCCTCCGGCCGACTGCTGCGGATCAACGTCGTCGACCTCCCGCAGCTCCCGGACACGGCGTCGGCGCCGAACCTCTCGGGCGGTGCGCCCCTCTCGGAGTTCCTCTCCCTGGAGGACGACGAGACGGTGATCTGCCTGATCACGCTCGACGAGTCCTCCCCCGGCCTCGCCCTCGGCACCGAACAGGGCGTGGTCAAGCGCGTGGTGCCCGACTACCCGTCCAACAAGGAGGAGTTGGAGGTCATCACGCTCAAGGAGGGCGACCGCATCGTCGGCGCGGTCGAGTTGCGCACCGGCGAGGAGGACCTGGTCTTCATCACCGACGACGCCCAACTGCTGCGCTACCAGGCCGCGCAGGTCCGCCCCCAGGGCCGCCCGGCGGGCGGCATGGCGGGCATCAAGCTCACCGAGGGCGCGAAGGTGATCTCCTTCACGGCGGTGGACCCGGCTGCGGACGCGGTCGTCTTCACGGTCGCGGGCTCCCGAGGAACCCTCGACGACTCGGTCCAGACGACGGCCAAGCTGACCCCGTTCGACCAGTACCCGCGCAAGGGCCGCGCCACGGGCGGCGTCCGCTGCCAGCGCTTCCTGAAGGGCGAGGACTGCCTGTCCCTGGCCTGGGCCGGCACGGTCCCGGCCAAGGCGGCCCAGAAGAACGGCACCCCGGCCGACCTCCCCGAGATCGACCCGCGCCGCGACGGCTCGGGCGTGTCACTGCCGAAGACGGTGGCGGTGGTGGCGGGGCCGGTCTAGGCCGACGGCTCGACGAGGTCGCCCTCCGGCTCCTGTACGTAGCGCAGGACGCCCCACATACCGTGCTCGTCGGCGGTGTGCGGGGCGTCGCTCCTGCAGGTCTCCAACTCCTTGCCGAGGGCGGGTGCGTCGATACCGGAGCCGATCAGGACGAGCTGGGTGAGGCGGACGTCCTCGGGTGCCCAGGCCTCCGGGTAGAAGCGCAGGAAAGGCCCCACGGCGTGCACGGCGTAGCGGTTGCGGACGTCGTACGCGCCGAAGTCGACGTACCCCTTGATCCGGTACAGCCCCTCGGGCCGGCTGTCGAGGAACTCCATCAACCGGCGGGGGTCCAGGGGCACTTCGGAGCTGAAGGACAGGCTGTCGTACGCGCCGTGCAGATGCCCCTGGTGTCCGTCGTGCCCGTCGCGCCCGTCTTCGGTGTGATCGTGCAGGTCGTCGAAGGAGAGCTGCCCGATGCGCTCCTCGCTGGGCCGGCAGTCGAAGAGGAACTCGGGGTCGATACGGCCGTAGGCGGCCGGCACGACGACGCCTCGGTCGACGAGGGACCGGACCAGCCCGAGCACCCGCTCACCGTCGTCACCGGCCCGATCGAGTTTGTTGACGACGACGAGGTCGGCGAGCCCGAGATGCCGATCGATCTCCGGATGCCGGGCACGGGTCTCGTCGAACTCGACGGCATCGACGACCTCGACGAGACCGCCGTAGACGATCCCCGGGTGCTCGCTGGCGAGCAGCATGCGCACGAGCTCCTGGGGCTCGGCGAGTCCGCTCGCCTCGATGACGATGACGTCGATGCGGGCGGAGGGCCGGGCGAGCCGTTCGAGATACAGGTCGAGTTCACTCGCGTCGACGGCACAGCACAGACACCCGTTCCCGAGGGAGACGGTGGAGTCGCCGAGCGCCCCCGCGACGGCCATGGCATCGATCTCGATGGCACCGAAGTCGTTGACGATGGCGCCGATACGGCTGCCGCCGCTGCGGTGGAGGAGATGGTTGAGGAGGGTGGTCTTGCCGGAACCCAGGAATCCGGCGAGTACGACGACCGGGATCTGCCGGACACCATGGCTCGGCTGACGCAACGTGCGACCCCTCTCACACCGACGCGTGCACCGGATCGCGGCTGCGGCGCACGTACGAGCTTTCCATGCCGGACCAGGATACGAGCCGTAAGAATCCCCGCTAAGTGAACGATTGTTAGCAGCACTTGCGGGGCAGACGTTGGGCAAGGCGCCGGAGCGTGCGACCCTCGCTTCCCTCCGTGCGCCGCCTCTCCGCCTCCCTGCCGATCAGAGCCGCTCGGCACCCTGGGAGACGGCAAGCGCCGCCCACCGCTCGCCGGTCCCCATCAGTCGACCCGCACCCCGACGACCGGCGGACGGCCGCCTGATTCGGGGGTTGACATGGCCACACGGAACTTTGGGACGCGCGGCCTGGGCTGCGCGGCCGCCGCAGGACTCGCCTTCGCCGCGGGGGCACTCCTGGCGCTGGCCGCCCAGCAACGACGCTACGACGAACTGCTGCTGCGGATCGCCGCAGTGGAACGCGACGATCGCCAGGCCGTGCTGACCGAGCAACAGCGCCTCCAGTTCTCCCTGTTGTGCAAGGCCATGGACGATGCCGACCTCGCGGCCGTCTACAGCACCGTCGAGATCGAGTCGCCGATCCAGCGTCGCCAGTACCTGTTCGCCCACGCCATGTACACCAACGCGCTGCTCGCCTATCGCACCGGCGTCGTCAACTGGGAGGAACTGCACGGTCACCTTCGGGTGATCTGCACGAACACGATCTTCCGCGATTACTGGAAGGTACACACGGAGCACCGCGCGAGCCTGCGGAGCGAGTCGGAGGAAGCCCGCGTGGGCCGAATGGTGGACGGCATCATCCAGGATCTGGACGACGCCGACACCGACGAATGGTGGGTTGTCGGTGAACCACCTGCGGAGGAGGGCTAGTTGGTCCGAACGGGAGCGCGAGAACGTCACATACGACTCCGCCGACCCGCGCGATGACAGCCGTCTCAAGGGGCTAATCTTGCTGCGCCATTACCATCCGAGCCCCCAAGGACCGGGATCCCGTTGAAAATCGTGCGCCGCATCGGTGCGTCTCCACGCGAACGTGGCAGTCTGTCCGGCGACACCTGCCCAGACATCTTTGAGCTCAGCGACGGCAACTTCGCCGTCATCGGGACCGAGGCCACGGCGGTGCTCGACAGCGAGCTGCCCGCTGACGCGGCTCGCGCCGACTACGAACGGATCGTCATCGTGAGCCGGGAGACACTGATCCGCGCAAAGGCCGATATTCCCGACGCATGACGGCATGCCGCGGGCGATGAACCGCCCGACCCGTTTCCCGTCGCACCGCCCCACCGCACTCCACCGAAGAGCGGCATCGGGGCACGTTCGAGCAGCACGAGACCCCATACCCTGCTCAGCCCTCCTGTAGGCCCGGCGCCAGAAGCACCGGGCCGCACGTGTGCCTCAGGCCGCCCTCGGCACCGCCACCGGCGCCTCCGCCCCCACATACCGCGCCACCGGCCGAATGATCTTCGAGTCCTCCGCCTGTTCCAGCACGTTCGCACTCCAGCCCACCACCCGTGCCGCCGCGAACGTCGGCGTGAACATCTCGCGTGGCAGGCCGCAGAGTTCCATGACCACGCCCGCGTAGAACTCGACGTTCGTGTGCAGCTCGCGCCCCGGCTTCAGCTCGGCCAGGATCGCCTCCACATGGCGCTCGACCTCCACCGCGAACTCCACACGCGGGCCACCGAAGCTCTCGGCCACCTCCCGCAGCATGCGCGAACGGGGGTCCTCCGTGCGGTAGACGGCATGTCCGAAGCCCATGATGCGGTCACCGGCGAGGACGCGTTCGCGGATCCACGCGTCGATGCGGTCGGGCGTGCCGATGGCGTCCAGGGTGTCCAGCGCACGGCTGGGCGCGCCACCGTGGAGCGGACCGGAGAGCGCCCCCACCGCTCCGACGAGGCACGCCGCCACGTCCGCCCCCGTCGACGCGATGACCCGCGCCGTGAAGGTTGATGCGTTGAAGCCGTGATCAATGGTTGAGATCAAGTATTGCTCGATCGCCCGGGCGTGCTTCGGGTCGGGCTCCGAACCCGTGAGCATATAGAGGTAGTTGGCCGCGTAGGAGAGGTCGTCGCGCGGCTCCACCGGATCAAGTCCGCGCCCCAGCCGATGCAGCGCGGTGAGCAGCGTCGGCACGGCCGCCGCGGCCACGACCGTGTCCCGCCGGCGTTCGTCCGCCGCGCTGTCGTAGACCGGCCGGAAGCCCTTCGCCGCCCCGAGCAGCGACAGGGCGGTGCGCATGCCGGCCAGCGGGCCGGACCCTCCGCTCGCCGCCGCGATGGCGGGCAGCGCCGCCCGCACCTCGTCGGGCAGCCGCCGCAGGCCCGCCGCCTCGGAGGCGAAGGCGGCACGCTGTGCGGCGTCCGGCAGTTCGCCGTGGACCAGGAGATGCCAGACGTCCTCGAAGCCGCGGGTCTGCGCGAGTTCGACGGCCGAGTACTGGCGGTAGTGGTAGAAGCCCTCGAGCCCCCGGACGTCCCCGATCTCGGTGTCGGTGACGACTACGCCGGCGAGACCTCGCGGTACGTCGACAGTGACGGCTGCTGACCTGTTGACGGGCATGATTTCCTCCCTGAACTTGATTCGACTGTCCATGATTGAATATCACGCTGTCAATATTGATTGAATCAATGCTCAGCATCCATACGTCGTTATGCCGATACGGTGACCCCATGCGCGATCAAGAGCCCTCCCCCGGTCCCGCCGAACAGCGGCTGACCACGAAGGAAGCCGCCGAACTGCTGGGCGTGAAGCCCGAGACCGTGTACGCGTACGTGAGCCGCGGCCAGCTCAGCAGCCGACGCGCGCCCGGCGGCCGCGGCAGCACCTTCGACGGCAGGGAGGTGGAGGCGCTCGCCCGGCGCAACAGGCGGGAGAGCAGCGGGAGTCCGGGCTCCGGCGGCGAGCTGTCCGTACGGACCCGCATCACGCTCATCGAGAAGGACCGGTACTACTTCCGTGGCGTCGACGCCACCGCCCTGGCCACCCGCCATTCCTACGAAGAGGTCGCCGAGTGGCTGTGGACCGGCCGCATGAGGCACGGTACGACCTTCATCGCACCGGAGGCCGGGGTCGCCGTGGCCCGTCGCGTGGTCGACGGCATGCCCGAACACACCAGTCCCACCGACCGGTTGAGGGTCGCGGCGATCGCCGCCGCGACCGCGGACCCCTTGCGTTTCGACCTCTCCGAGGAGGCCGTCCTGGGCACCGCGCGCACCCTCATCCCCACCCTGGTCGCCGCCCTGCCCCAGCAGGGGACCCACCGCCGCGACGAAGGCCCGCTCGCCTACCGCCTGTGGTCGCGGCTGAGCGGCCGGGACGCCGACGAGGCCTCGCTGCGCGCCCTGGACACCGCTCTCGCCCTCCTCGTCGACCACGACCTCGCCGCCTCGACCCTGGCGGTCCGCGTCGCCGCCTCGGCCCGCGCGCACGCCTACGCGGCCGTCTCCGCGGGGCTCGGCGTGCTCGAGGGCCCCCTGCACGGGGCGTCCAGCGGCCTCGCCCACCGGATGCTGCTGGACGTGCTCGACGAGGGCGACGCGGGCCCCGTGATCGCCGAGGAGCTGCGGGCCGGCCGTCGTATCCCCGGACTCGGCCACCGCCTCTACACCGGCGAGGACCCACGCGCGCGTGTCCTGTTCGGCCTCCTGGAGGAGATCCCGAAAGCCGCCCCCGCCCTCGCCGCGGCCCGCGACATCGTGGCCACCACCGCCCGTCACACCTCGTTGCACGCCAACATCGACCTGGCCCTGGCCGTGCTCACCGCGTCCAGCGGCATGCCGGCCACGGCGGGCGAGACCATCTTCGCCGTGGCTCGCACGGCGGGCTGGATCGCGCACGCCCTGGAGGAGTACGGCGAACGGCCGCTGCGGATGCGCCCGAGCGGACACTACGTAGGCCCGAAACCGCCGCAACCCCTACCGGAGTAGGGCAAAGGCGCGACCGGAAGTCACCCTGGGCCAAGTCAGGTTAGGCTCACCTCTGTGAGTACGTGCTCAACCGCTTCCCTGGAGCTCGACGAGCCCCTCGCGGGAACCGCGGCCACCGCGCGGACCTGGCTGCTGCTGGAGCAGCCGGGCCCCTGGGGCGCCAAGGCGCTCACGTCGAGCCACCTCGATCCGGCACTCGGCCGCGCCCTGGAGGCGGCCACCAAGGGCACGGGCGTGCGCATCGCGCTCATCCGCCGTCCGGGCCGCCACGCCGATCTCGGCACGCCCGCCGCGCGGCAGGTCTACGCGGCTCACACCGTGCCCGGTGGGGTGTGGCTGCACGCCGCCACGGTCCGCGATCCGCAGGACCTGCTCGGCCTCGACTTCGCGGCGCTCGGCAGGGGGGAGCACCAGACCTTCGACTCGGTGCTGGGCGCGCGACCGCACTCGGGCGACCCGCTCGCCCTCGTCTGCACCAACGGCAAGCGCGACCGCTGCTGTGCCCTGCTGGGCCGCCCGCTCGCCGCCGAGCTGGCCGCCTCGGGCGTGGAGGGGGTCTGGGAGGTCACTCATCTGGGCGGTCATCGCTTCTCGCCGACGCTGCTCGTGCTGCCGTACGGATACGCGTACGGCCGCGCCCAGGCCCACGCCGTCAAGGAGGTCCTGCACTCCGTGCAGGACGGGCGGATCGTCGTCGAGGGGTGCCGGGGGAACTCCGCGTGGGAGCGGCCCGGCCAGGCGGCCGAGCTGGCCGTGCGGACGGCCGTGCGCGAGGACGCGGCGGACGTCCTGAGCGTCGTGGGAACGCGCGGTGCGGCCCCGCGCTGGGAAGTGACGGTCGCCCACGCCGACGGCCGCCGATGGCGCGTGGCGGTGGCCCAGGGCGCGTCCGCACCGCTCCGCCCGGAGAGTTGCGGGACGTCGGTCCTGGGATCGCCCGCTCGCATGGACGTCGTCGAGATACGCGAACTGGTGACGACGGCGCTCGCGAGTTGATCCAGTCGATCAAGAGATCCATGCCACACCCCCTACGGCAGTTCCGGCACGCCCACGTACCGTCGTGGGTATGAGCCCCACTCCCCCCGCCCGCCGCCTGCGTCTCGGTATGCCGAAGCGGGTGTTCTCGCAGGTGCTGCTGATGCAGGTGGCGATCGCCGCGGGGGTCGCGGTGCTCGCGACCGGGTTGTTCCTGGCGCCGCTCAGCAAGCAGCTGGACAACGAGGCGATGAACCGCGCCCTTGCCATAGCGCAGACCACGGCGGAACAGCCGCAGATCGCCAAGGACCTCCAGCGAACCGCGCCGACGGCCGGGGGCCCGGTCCAGAAGGAGGCGGAGCGGATCCGTGTGGCGACCCACGCCGAGTACATCGTGGTGATGGACCGGCGCGGTGTGCGCTGGTCGCACACCAACGTGAAACAGATCGGCCAGGTCGTCTCCACCAGCCCCAAGGAGGCCCTGGCCGGCAAGCAGGTCAGGGAGATCGACAGCGGCACTCTGGGCCGCTCGGCCCGCGGCAAGGTGCCCCTTCGCGACGCCGGCGGCGAGATCATCGGCGCGGTCTCGGTCGGGATCAAGTACGACAGCGTGCGCTCGGAACTCATCAGCGCGATCCCGGGGCTGCTCGCCTACGCCGGCGGGGCGCTGGCCGTCGGCGCGCTGGCCGCCTGGCTGATCTCCCGCCGGGTCCAGCGGCAGACCCGCGACCTGGCCTTCTCCGACATCTCGGCGCTGCTCGCGGAGCGCGAGGCGATGCTGCACGGCATCCGGGAGGGCGTCGTCGCCCTGGACCGCGCGGGCCGTATCCGCCTGCTCAACGACGAGGCGCACCGTCTGCTGGGCATCGACACGGAGGCAGTGGGCCGGTCCCCCGGCGAGGCGCTCGGCGAGGGGCGTACGGCCGACATCCTGACCGGCCGGGTGACGGGCACCGATCTGCTCACCGTCCGCGGCCAGCGCGTCCTGGTCGCCAACCGTATGCCCACCGACGACGGCGGCGCCGTGGCCACCCTGCGCGACCGGACCGAGCTGGAACAGCTGGGCCGGGAGCTCGACTCGACACGCGGCCTGATCGACGCCCTGCGCGCCCAGGACCATGAGCACGCCAACCGTATGCACACGCTTCTCGGGCTGCTCGAACTGGAGATGTACGACGACGCGGTGGAGTTCGTGGGGGAGGTGGTCGGCGACCACCGGGCCACTGCCGAGCAGGTCACCGAGAAGATCCAGGACGCGCTGCTCGCCGCGCTGCTGGTCGGCAAGGCGACGGTCGCGGCCGAGCGCGGAGTCGCCCTGTGGGTGTCGGACCGGACGCGGCTGCCGGACCGGTTGATCGACTCCAGGGGGCTCGTCACGATCGTCGGGAACCTGGTCGACAACGCGCTGGACGCGGTGGCGGCCACACCGCACGCGCGCGTGGAGGTCGAGTTGCACACCGAAGGACGTACCGCCGTCCTCAGAGTGCGCGACACCGGGCCCGGAATCCCCGCGGAACAGCATGAGTTGATCTTCACCGAGGGGTGGTCCACCAAGGAGCCGCCCGCGCACCGCAAGCGCGGCATCGGACTCTCCATGGTGCGCAGGCTCGCCGAACGGCAGGGCGGCAGCGCGACGGTGCGTGAGGCGGAGGGCGGCGGCGCGGAGTTCACCGTCGTACTGCCCGAGGCGCTGGCCGAGCAGGCACCCGAGGCGGCCCTGAGCGGGGCCGTGGACACAGCCGTCAGGGAGGAGTCGCGATGATCGAGGTCCTGGTCGTGGACGACGACACCAGGGTGGCGCAGGTCAACGCCGCCTATGTCGAGAAGGTGCCCGGCTTCCATGTCGCCGGTGAGGCACACACCGCGGCCGAGGCGCTGCGGCAGCTGGAAGAGCTGCCCCGGCTGGACCTCGTCCTCATGGACCACTATCTGCCCGACGAGACCGGTCTGACCGTCGTCCAGGAGATGCGCCGGCGCGGTCACCAGACCGACGTGATCATGGTGACGGCGGCCCGGGACGTGTCGACGGTGCAGGCCGCGATGCGGCACGGCGCACTGCAGTACCTGGTCAAGCCGTTCGCGTTCGCGGGACTGCGCGCCAAGCTGGAGGCGTATGCGGAGCTGCGCCGCACGCTCGATGGCGGCGGCGAGGCGGAACAGGCCGAGGTGGACCGCATCTTCGGCGCCCTGTCCGCCTCCTCGGAGCCGGGGCTGCCCAAGGGGCACTCCCCCACCACCGCCGAACTGGTGCGCCGCTCTCTGATCAACGCCGAAGGGCCGCTGTCGGCCCAGGAGATCGCCGACAGGACCGGGCTGAGCCGCCAGACCGCCCAGCGCTATCTGAAGCTCCTGGAGCGGACCGGACGGGCCAGGCTCACCCTGAAATACGGCGACGCGGGCCGCCCTGAACACCGTTACGTGTGGGCGACCCGCGCCTGAGGGCACGGCCGGGTGGGAGCGGGGGAAGGGACCGTGCCCCCTCTACATACGGATTCAGCCCGCGGCCTTCTCCACGAACTCGGTAGTGAACGTCTTGCTCAGATCCACCTTGGCGTTCTTGATGTTGGGGTTGAACGCCTTGAGCACCTTCTCAACAGTGGCGGGGCCGTTCGCGGGCATCACGCCGTCCTTGGTGAACATGGGCAGCGTGCTCTTGATGGACTGCGCGTAGAGCGCCTTGTCGCCCTGGGAGTAGTCGGCCGGCATCTTGTCGGCGATCTCGGTGGCGCTGTGGGTGGACATCCACTTGAGCGTCTTGACGAATGCATTGACCATCTTCTGGACGGTGCCCTTGTGGCTGTTGACCCAGTCCGTCTGCATGTACAGGCTCGACGACGGGTAGGGGCCGCCGAGCGCCTTCTGGGACCCCTCGGGCGTCCGCATGTCGAGGAGGACCTTGCCCGCCTTCTTGTCCAGGACCGTGGCGACGGTGGGGTCGGTCGTCATGCCGCCGTCGATGGCGCCCTTCTGGAGCGCGGCGATGAAGGTCGGTCCCGCGCCGACGGCGACCGGCGTGAACTCGCTGACCTTCACACCGTTCTTGACGGCGAGGTACTTGGTGAGGAAGTCGGTCGACGAGCCGAGGCTGGTGACACCGAGCTTCTTCCCCTTGAAGTCCTTGGGCGAAGTGATGTCGCCCGCCGCCTTGCTGGAGACGATCTCCACCTCGCCGGGCGCATGCGAGAACTGCACGACGGACTCGACCGACTTGCCCTTGGTCTGCAGGTCGAGCGTGTGGTCGTAGAACCCGACGGCACCCTGGACCTGCCCGGAGACGAGCGCGGTCTCGGCCTGGACGCCGGCGGGTTCGCTCAGCATCTCCACGTCGAGGCCCTCGGCGTCGAAGTAGCCGAGCCGCTGGGTGAGCATGGCGGGGAGGTAGATGACCTTGTCCAGGCCACCGACCATGATCTTGACCTTCGTCCCCTTGCCGTCGCCCTTGCTGCCGGCGTCGGCGGAGGTGCTGCTGGCCGCGTCGTTGGCGCAGGCGGTGAGGGAGGAGAGGGCGAGCAGGCCGGCGGCGGCCAGGGTGGTGTATCTGGCGGACTTGCGCATGAGGGTTCACGTCCTTGTGAGAGGGCGGTGCGGGGAGGAGACAGAGCCCGATGGGGCGGCCGGCGCTAGGAGTTCGTCGGTTTCCAGCGGAAGACCCGGCGCTCGACGAAGGTGAGCAGCCCCTCGGCCGCGAGTGCGACGACGGCGAGGATGACCATCGCGGCGTACACACCCGCCGCGTTGAAGGTGTTCTGGGACTGCGAGACGAGCAGGCCGATGCCCCTGGTGGCACCGATGTACTCGCCGACGATGGCGCCGATGAGCGCGAAGCCGAAGCTCACGTGGAGGCTGGTGAAGATCCACGAGGTGGCCGAGGGGATGACGACCTGAAGGGTCACCCGGCGGTCACTGGCGCCCAGGATGCGGGCGTTGGCGACCAGATTGCGGTCGACCTCGCGGGCGCCCTGGAAGGCGTTGAAGAAGACCGGGAAGAAGACGAGGACCACCGCCGAGGCGACCTTGGAGGCCGGACCGAGGCCGAACCAGATCAGGAAGATCGGGGCGAGGATGATCCTCGGCATTGAGTTGAGCACCTTGATGTAAGGACCAAGGACATCGGCGAGGAAGGAGATCCGCCCGAGGGCGATGCCGAACACGACACCGGCCGCCACACCGAGCACCCAGCCGAGCAGTGCCTCGTAGAGCGTGTACCAGATCTGCTCGCCCAGCGGGCCGAGCGCGGTCCCGTGGGTCACCCAGGTCCAGATCTGGTCCCAGATCTTCGAGGGCATCGAGAAGTTGAACGGATCGATGACCTTCGCGCGGGAGAGCGCCTCCCACAGGCCGAGGATGCCGACCAGCAGCAGTACGCGGACGACCGTGACGACGATCTTGCGTCTGCGGGCGGCACGCGCGCGCGAGTGCGAACGGTCCGGTGTCTTGACGGTGTCGACGACCGGTGTGCTGAGGACCTCAGGCGACATGCGCGGCACCCCTCTCCCGAGTGATGCGGACCTCTTCGCCGAGGGACTCCCAGATCTCGCGGTAGATCTCGATGAACCGCGGCTCCAGGCGCACCGACTCGACCTTGCGCGGCCGTGGCAGGTCGATGTCGAACACCTGCTTGACGGTGGCCGGGCCGGCGGTCATCACGACGACCTTGTCGGCCAGCGCGATGGACTCCTCGAGGTCATGGGTGACGAAGACGACAGAAGCGCCCGTGCCCTCCCACAGCTCGAGCAGTTCGTCCGACATCAGGGCCCGGGTCTGCACGTCGAGCGCCGAGAAGGGCTCGTCCATCAGCAGGATCTCGGGGTCGTTGACGAAGGTCGCGGCGAGCGCGACGCGCTTGCGCTGGCCGCCGGAGAGCTGGTGCGGGTAGCGGTCCTCGAAGGCGGCGAGACCGACCCGGGCCAGCCACTCGCGCGCCTTCTGCTTCGCCTCCGGCTTGGGCACGCCGCGGAAGCGCGGGCCGGCCATGACGTTGGACAGGACGGTGCGCCAGGGGAAGGTGGCGTCCTGCTGGAAGACGAAACCGACCTTGTCGCCGACGCCGTGCACCGGCTCCCCAGCGACCAGGACCTCGCCCTCGGTGGGCTCTTCCAACCCGCTGACCAGGGTCAACGTGGTGGACTTACCGCAGCCGGTCGGTCCGACGACGGCCACGAACTCGCCACGCCCGACGGAGAGATCGAGCTCCCTGACAGCAGTGTGCAGACCCCCCGACGGGGTCCTGAAGATCTTGCTCGCGCCCCGCAACTGGATGGCGGGGCTGGTGTCTGCGCTCATGGCCGGGGACGGTAGATGTGGCCCGGGCCACAGCAGCAGCCTTGTGAGCGCATGCCGTTCTTTTGCTTACAACAGCCTGTTGTGCTCGTTTTGCTCGCGCTACAACTGCGGAGCCGAAACATGGGCTTAACGCTCGCCAGGCCTTGACAGAAAGAGGCCCGATGATTGACGTCCTGGTCGTGGATGATGATTTCCGCGTCGCCGAGATCAACGCCAAGTACGTGGGAAAGGTTCCCGGCTTCCGGGTGGCCGCCCGCGCGCACAGCGCTGCCCAGGCCCTGGCCAATGTGCAGCGCGGGGGCGTCGATCTGGTCCTGCTCGACCACTATCTGCCCGACCAGACCGGCCTCGAACTCGTCCACCGCATGCGGGAGCAGGGCCATGGCACCGACGTCATCATGATCACCGCGGCGAGTGATGTGACGACCGTGCAGGCCGCGATGCGCCTGGGCGCGCTGCACTATCTGGTGAAACCGTTCACCTTCGCCGCCCTGCGCACCCGCCTCGACTCCTACGCCGCCCTGCGCCGCACCGTCGACCGGGTCGGCGGCCGCGGTATCGCCGGCCAGGAGCAGGTGGACCGCATCTTCGGTGCCCTGCGCACCACCCCCGCACCATCCTCACCCGGCCTGCCCAGCGGCCACACGGAGCCGACGAGCGACCTCATCTGCCATGTCCTGCACCGCGCCGACCACCCACTCTCGGCCCACGAGGTCGCCGCGGAGACGGGCCTGAGCCGCTCCACGGCCCAGCGCTACCTCCGCCACCTCGAACAGGCCGGCCGCCTGCGCCTCTCCCTCAAGTACGGCGACACGGGCCGCCCGGAGCACCTGTACGCCTGGGTGGCGCCGTAGTCGTACGACAGCTCATGAGTCCGTACGACGATGAGGGCGGCGCCTCCCAGGGCTTGTTGCGAAAGTCCCGCCTGCCCTGCGGGCGGCAGGCGGGACTTTCGCAAGCTAGACAGCTCCCGCCCCGGTCAGCGACCGCACCTCGGTCTCCGCGTGCTTGGCCTCGTCCGGGACCTCGGCCGAGGTGACCGTGCCGAGCCAGCCGGCGAGGAAGCCCAGCGGGATCGAGACCAGGCCGGGGTTCTGGAGCGGGAAGTACTGGAAGTCGACGCCGGGGAAGAGGGAGTCGGGGCTGCCCGACACCACCGGCGACAGGACGACGAGCCCGAGCGCGGGGATCAGCCCGCCGTATACGGCCCATACCGCGCCCCGGGTGGTGAAGCCGCGCCAGAACAGCGAGTACATCAGCACAGGGAGGTTCGCGGACGCTGCGACCGCAAAGGCGAGGCCCACCAGGAAGGCGACGTTGAGGTCGCGGGCCAGCAGGCCCAGGGCGATCGCCACCGCGCCGATGCCCACCGAGGACATACGCGCCACGGCCACCTCGCCGCGGCGCTTGGCATGGCGGCGCCGCAGGGACGCGTACAGGTCGTGGGCCACGGACGCCGAGGAGGCGAGCGTGATCCCGGCGACCACGGCGAGAATCGTTGCGAAGGCGATGGCGGCGACGATCGCGAAGAGAACCGTTCCTCCGGTGGAGCCCGCGCCGCCTCCCAGGTTGAGCGCCAGCAGCGGGACCGCGGTGTTGCCGGCCGCGTTCGACCCTCGTACCGCCTCCGGGCCCACAAGCGCCGCCGCGCCGAAGCCGAGGACGATCGTCATCAGGTAGAAGCCGCCGATGAGCCCGATCGACCAGAGCACCGAACGCCGGGCCGCCCGGGCGGTGGGCACGGTGTAGAAGCGGGACAGGATGTGCGGCAGTCCCGCTGTACCCAGCACCAGCGCCAGCCCGAGACTGATGAAGTCGAAGCGGGCGGTCCAGCTCCCGCCGTACTTCAGTCCCGGTGCCAGGAACGCGTCGCCGTGTCCGCTGCGCTCGGCCGCCGTCAGCAGCAGACGGTCGATGTCGCCGTGGAACCGCAGCAGGACGAGCACGGTCAGCGCGACCGTACCGGCCAGCAGAAGAACCGCCTTCACGATCTGGATCCAGGTGGTGGCACGCATCCCTCCCAACGACACATAGACCACCATGAGCGCGCCGACGCCGATGACGGTCCAGGCCCGCGCCGCCTGGCTCGTCCCTCCCAGCAGCAGCGCGACCAGGCTGCCCGCACCCACCATCTGCGCCACCAGATAGAGAACGGACACGGTGACCGAGGAAGTTCCCGTCGCGATCCGTACCGGTCGCTCGCTCATCCGCGCCGCGACCACGTCGGCCAGCGTGAACCGCCCGCAGTTGCGCACCAGTTCGGCGACCAGGAACAGCACCAGCAGCCAGGCCACGAGGAAACCGACCACGTACAGCAGCCCGTCGTAGCCGAACAGCGCGATGAGCCCCGTGACACCGAGGAAGGAAGCGGCCGACATGTAGTCGCCGGCGATGGCAAAACCATTCTCCAGAGGAGAGAAAAGACGTCCGCCGGCGTAGAACTCCTCGGCCGAACCATGCCGGCTGCGGCTCACCCACGTCGTGATCGCGAGCGTGACGGCGACGAACGCGCTGAACAGCAGCAGTGCCAGTGTCTGGTGATGGTCCGTCACGAAGCACCGCCCCGTACTGAGCGGGTCAGCTCCTGGGTGTCCCAGCGCAGGTCGAGCGCGGCCCGGTCCCTGCGCAGCCGCGCATGCCGCGCATAGGCCCACGCGAGCAGGAACGTGGTCAGGAACTGTCCCAGTCCCGCGAGCATCGCCACGTTCACGACACCCGCGACCGGTCGCGCCATCAGCCCGGGCGCGGTCGTGGCGGTCACGACGTACCCCACGTACCAGACCAGGACGACGACCACGCCCGGCACCACGAACCTCCGGTACCGACGGCGCACCTCCTGGAACGCGGCGCTGCGCTGCACCTCCAGGTAGACATCGGCCGCCGCCTGCTCTTCCCTTGCCCGGCGCGCCTGTTCGGCCCGGGGCTCGGGCACGCCGGCAGCGGTGGACTCAGCCCATCCGGAGGCGAGTGCGTCGTACCACGGATCGTCGTATCTCATACCCTCGGACGCCTCGGCGCGGGCCTGGTCATGGCCCTCGCGGTGTTCGGCCGAACTCTCGGCGCCACCCCCGCTTCCGCGGGGACGACCGTTGCTTGACTGCATGCGCAAGTATGGACAGAACGGAAAGTTCCCCGACTTCTCTTCCCGGCGCTCTTCACCCCATCAGGTGACTCAATCTGCTGGTGGGCGGGCGATTCCCTTCGCGTACGCGTAACGCACCGCCTGGGCCCGGCCCTTGAGGCCCGTCTTGGTGAAGATGTTGTTGATGTGGGTCTTCACGGTCGCTGTGGACACATGCAGCTTGCGGCCGATCTCCGTGTTGTTGAGGCCTTCCGAGATCAGCTCCAGCACCTCGATCTCCCGTGCGGTGAGCCCGTCGGGCGGCTCCACCGGTGGCTTCGGCTGCGGCTCGGGCTCCGAGAGCCGCTCCAGCAGCCGCCGTTGAATGCTCGGCGACAACCCGGCGGCCCCGGACAGCACGCTCTCCACGGCCCGCACGATCTCGTCGCCTCCCGCGTCCTTGGTGAGATAGCCCCGCGCTCCCGCACGCAGCGCCGGGAACAGGGACTCGTCGTCCGCGAACGTCGTGAGCACCACGACCTGCGTCCCGGGGTGCTCCGCCCGGATGCGCCGGGTCGCCTCCACACCGTCGCAGCGGGGCATGCGCAGGTCCATCAGCACCACGTCCGGGGCGAGTTCGGCGACGAGCTCCACCGCCTCCTCGCCGTCTCCGGCGGCACCGACGACCTCGATCCCGGGCAGCAGTCCGAGCAGCATCACGATGCCCTCACGGACCACGGTCTGGTCGTCCGCGACCACCACCCGCGCGGGCCGTGCCTCCTCTCCTTCGGTCATACGGGCACCCTCAGCGTCACCACGAACCCCTCCTCGTCCGGCCCGGCCTCCAGCGAACCGCCCAGCAGCTCGGCACGCTCGCGCATGCCCAGCAGACCGTACCCGGCACCCGACCCGGTGAGCTCGCCCGGCGTGCCGCCCGAGTCCCGTACGTCCAGCGTCACTTGCTGCTCGCCGTAGTCGAGCAGCAGCCGCACCTTCGCCCCCGGCGCGTGCTTGCGTACGTTCGTCAGAGCCTCCTGGGCGACCCTGCGCACGGCCTGCGACGCCTCCGCCGGCAGCGGCTTGCGCTCACCCGTAATGGTGACCTCGGTGCCGGCCGTCGTCCCGACCAGCTGGGCCAGGAAGTCCTCCAACGGCGTCAGTTCGCCACGCAGGGCGGAGAGCGCGTGCCGGGTCTCGTCGAGCCCGTCGCGGGCCATGCCCCGTGCCGCCACCACCCGCTCCAGGATCTGCTCCCGGTCGGCGCCCCGCTCGATCAGCAGCCGGGCCGCCTCCAGGTGCACGAGTTGCGCCGAGAGGCTGTGGGCCAGCACGTCGTGGATCTCCCGCGCGATCCGGGCCCGCTCCGCGAGCGCCGCCGACTCGGCCTCGGCGGCGCGGGCGGCCCGCTCCTGGGCGAGCAGCCGCTGGGCGTTGCCGCGGGCCTCGGCGTCGAGGCGCAGCACGTAGCCGCCCAGTGCGAGGCCGACCATAGTGGCGGCGGTGGTGAGCCACGCGTCGTTGTTGACGGTGGCGTACGCCTGGAAGGAGAGCCAGGTCACGGGAAGCGCGGCCGCCATGGGAAGCCGCTCCAGTGCGATGACGCCGCAGCCGCACCAGATGACGAGGGCCGGCACGCGGAACCCGGTGGCCTGGGCCACGACCGCGATGGCGACCAGGAGGAGGGCCAGGGCGAGGGACGGCACGAGCCGGTGGGCCAGTGTGGTGCGGTACAGGGCCCAGGAGGCCCCCGCTGCCATGAGCACCACCAGGGCGGCCACCGCCACCCCCCAGCCGTGGACACGGCCGCTGGTGAAGGCGCTCCACAGCAGCATGGTGAGCGCGAGAAGCCTCGTCACCCAGGCGAGCACCCGCCGGGGCCGGGTGAGGCCCTCGCGCCCGAGCGCCTCCCGCGACGGCCAGCGGGTCCAGGCGTTCTGCCTCACACGCGCTCCTTCCGCTCGGACCAGGCCGTGGAGTCACCGTACGCCGAGGTCGTACCCGCCGTCGGAGCCATGGACTGGGCCCGCCAGAGCAGGATTCCGGAGCGGACCAGAAGGGTGCCGGCGAGGGCGAGAAGCAGCGCGGAGCTGTCCTGGTGCACGCCGATCGCGGTGCCGAGTCCGAAGAGGCCGACGCGCAGGACGATGCCGACGATCCAGACGGTCACGCTCGCCTTGGTGCTCTTGCTCCACACGGTGCCGTCCGGCTCCGCCCAGATGCGGGTGGTCCAGGCCCAGCCGGCCCCGGTGGCGAGGCCGATGAGCAGCTCGACGCCGAGCAGGACGACCGACTCCGTGCGGTGGTGGGCGTCGACGATGCCGGGTTCGCGGAGCGCGATGACGGCGAGGACGACGGGTACGAGCCACCAGCGCCGGCCCGCGCCTATCTGCTGCACGCGGAACTGTCGTACGACCACCAGGACGACGACGGCCGCGATCGCCAGCGCATTGACAAGCCCGGACATCAGGGCCTCCGTGAGCGAGGAAGGGGGATGCGGCAGCGGGTGCTGTCGACGCCTTCGACGCTACGGAGATTCGCAGGTCGGCAGATCGGAGCGTGGGTGGAACGTGGGTGGATCCGCGCACGGCCGTCGGCTCCACCCAGGGGTGGAGAGGGCCGGGGCGGCAGACGCGGAAGCGTGCGGCCGCGCCGGGCCGGGCTCGGGCAGGGGGACCGCCCCTGCCCGAGCCCGGTGCAGCGCCTACGCGTCGATGCGGGAGCGGTCCAGCGTCGCGGCCGAGCTGGAGATGAACTCCTTGCGCGGGGCCACGTCGTTGCCCATCAGCAGATCGAAGACCGTCTCGGCGGAATCCAGGTCGGAGAGGTTGATCCGGCGCAGGGTGCGGTGGCGCGGGTCCATGGTCGTCTCGGCCAGCTGGTCGGCGTCCATCTCGCCGAGACCCTTGTAGCGCTGGATGGAGTCCTTGTAGCGGACACCCTGGCTCTGCAGCTCGAGGAGCTTGTCGCGCAGTTCACGGTCCGAGTAGGTGTAGACGTACTTGTCCTGGCCCTTCTTCGGCTGGACGATCTCGATCCGGTGCAGCGGCGGCACCGCGGCGAAGACCCGGCCCGCCTCGACCATGGGCCGCATGTAGCGGTGGAAGAGGGTCAACAGCAGGGTCCGGATGTGGGAGCCGTCGACGTCGGCGTCGGTCATCATGATGATCTTGCCGTAGCGGGCCGCGTCGATGTCGAAGGTCCGGCCAGAGCCGGCTCCTATGACCTGGATGATCGCGCCGCACTCGGCGTTCTTCAGCATGTCGGTCACGGACGACTTCTGGACGTTGAGGATCTTGCCGCGGATCGGCAGCAGCGCCTGGAACTCGGAGTTCCGGGCGAGCTTGGCGGTGCCGAGCGCGGAGTCTCCCTCGACGATGAAGAGCTCGCTGCGGTCGACGTCGTCACTGCGGCAGTCGGCGAGCTTCGCGGGCAGCGACGAGGACTCCAGGGCCGTCTTGCGGCGCTGTGCGTCCTTGTGCTGGCGGGCCGCGATACGCGTGCGTGCGGCGGCGACCGCCTTCTCCATGACGACGCGCGCCTGGGCCGCGTCGTCCCGCTTGGTGGAGGTCAGGAACGCCTTGAGCTCCTTGGCGATCACCGTGTTCACGATGCGGCGGGCCGCCGAGGTGCCGAGCACCTCCTTGGTCTGGCCCTCGAACTGGGGCTCGGCGAGCCGGACCGTGACGACCGCGGTCAGCCCCTCCAGGGCGTCGTCCTTGACGATGCCGTCCTCGGCGACGCGCAGCAGCTTCTTGGCGCGCAGCACCTCGTTGAGCGTGCTGGTGACCGCGGTCTCGAAGCCGGCGACATGCGTACCGCCCTTGGGAGTGGCGATGATGTTCACGAAGGACTTCAGGATCGTGTCGTACCCCGTGCCCCATCGCATGGCGACGTCGACATCGAGCTCACGGGTGACCTGGGTGGGCGTCATCTGGCCGTGCTCGTCCAGGACCGGGACGGTTTCCTTGAAGGTGCCCTGGCCGGACAAGCGGAGGACGTCGTTGATCGGCTTGTCGCTCGCCAGGTACTCGCAGAACTCGCTGATGCCGCCGTCGAAGCGGAAGGACTCCTCGCCCTTGCTGCCGCCCTCGCCGAGACCGAACTCGTCGCGGACGACGATGGTCAGGCCGGGCACAAGGAACGCGGTCTGGCGGGCGCGCTGGTGCAGGTTCTCCAGGGAGAGCTTGGCGTCCTTGAGGAAGATCTGGCGGTCGGCCCAGTAACGCACGCGCGTGCCGCTGCGGGTCCTGGGGATCTTCTTGGTCTTGCGCAACCCGCTGCCGGCGTCGAACTTGGCGTCCGGGCCGTTCCCGGCGAAGGCGCCCGGCACGCCGCGGCGGAAGCTGATGGCGTGGGTGTGGCCGCCTCTGTCGACCTCTACGTCCAGGCGGGCCGACAGGGCGTTCACCACGGAAGCGCCGACGCCGTGCAGACCGCCGGAGGCGGCGTAGGAGCCGCCGCCGAACTTGCCGCCGGCGTGCAGCTTGGTCATGACGACCTCGACGCCGGACAGGCCCGTCTTGGGCTCGACGTCGACCGGGATGCCCCGGCCGTTGTCCCGAACCTCCACGGAGCCGTCGTCGTGGAGGATCACCTCGATGTGGTCGCAGTAGTTCCCGAGAGCTTCGTCGACGGAGTTGTCGATGATCTCCCAGAGGCAGTGCATCAGACCGCGACTGTCGGTCGACCCGATGTACATGCCCGGGCGCTTCCGCACGGCCTCGAGCCCTTCGAGGACGAGCAGGTGCCGCGCGGTGTAGTTGGAACCGTCCCGGTCTGCTCCTGCCAGCAGCGCTGTGGACGGCACGGACGTCTCGGCGGTCACGCGGTTCGCTCCTCGCTGAATTTCAGGTGAGGCCCTTCTGGGTAAGGGCGCGGCTTCGGTTGCCGTAGAGAGGGTACCGAGGCCTGGTAGAGCCGTTGTAACGCCACCCTCGTCTGAACTCAGACTAGTCCAGAGTCGCATACACGTTCGATCCCTCGTTGGAGTGAAGTACATATCACGTTCCCTTCGAGGCATGAACCATTTAGGCTCCGGGCACGTCCTCATGAACAACCGGCAAGCCAGCCGGGAGGACGGACATTGACAGCCAGCGCGAACCCGTAAGACACACAGACACGCAATACGGCACATTCGCCGCCAACCGGCAACAGGCAGCCGGCCTCGAAAGATTTTTTCGAGGAAAAGCCCCGGGCGGGAACGTTTTGGGGCTGGTTGGATGTTGACCCTGGTACGACAGCTCGTCGAGCTAGAGAAGAGGCGACGTGACTACTGTTCTGACCCCCGCGAGCCCGCTGACGGCCGCCGATCGCTGCGACCGTTGCGGCGCGCAGGCCTACGTACGCGTTGTCCTGCTCAGCGGCGGAGAACTGCTCTTCTGCGCCCACCACGGCCGCAAGTTCGAGCCGGAACTCAAGAAGATCGCCGCTGAGATACAGGACGAGACGGAGCGGCTGACGGCCGTCCCGGCATCTGCATCCGAAGAAGAGCGCTGACACTTCGCGTCAACGACGAGCCAATCCGGCACAGGCCGGTGTACGGGCGGCGCGGCCCCTGCTTCAGGGACCGCGCCGCCCGCGCTCGTGCGGAGACCCGTCTCCGACTCCGTCAGCGCCCCTGCCGGGGGCCTCTCGTGACTCCGCCCGCGCCCGACGCTTGTAGCACTTCGGACACGCGCGTGTAGACGCCGGGATCGCCCGCCCGACCGCAGCCACTCCCCCAGGACACGAGCCCGATCAGCTTCCCCTGGGCGACGAGGGGCCCGCCGCTGTCCCCTTGGCAGGCGTCGCGACCACCTACCGTCTCCCCCGCACACAGCATGCTGTCGGCCGCGTAGGCGCCGTCGGCGCTCCCCGGATACGCCCTCTCGCACTGGGCGTCGGGCAGTACGTGCACGCGTGTGGCGCGCAGGCTGCGCGCGTAGTCGCCGACGCCCGTGATATCGCCCCATCCGTAGACCGTGGCGCTCATGCCCGGCATGTAGGCGGGATCACCGGCGGCCGCCATCGTGATGACCGCGCTCTGGGGCAGCGGCTCGGCAAGAGTCAGCACGGCGAAGTCCCCGGCGTTGCTGTAGCTGTCGTAGCCGGGATTCACCCGGACTTGGCTGACCCGGATCTCCCGGCCCTCGGGCGACAGCAGATCCGTACGGCCCGTGATGACCTTGAGGTCGCCCGCCCGGTTCGGCGGGGCACCCAGGACCTCCTCGCCCATGCAGTGGGCCGCGGTGAGCACGGTCGTACGACCGACCACCACACCTCCGCAGAACTGCCCCGCGCGCGTACCCCCGAACCGGTCACGGCTGGACAGCGCCACCGTCCACGGGCTCTGGGAGATGTCGACCGGGAAGCCGCCGACCACGACGTCGGCGGGCGCGGGGACGGCGGACAGCAGCGGTATGACGGTCGCCGCGGCCGCAAGGACCAGCGGCCGGACCAGCGCCCGGTAAACAGAACGGCACATACGGATTCCTCACTCTCGGATGTACGTTGGACACCCAGAGTGATCCAGGACACGGCGCCCCGCACCCGCACGACAGCACGCCAAAGGCCCGGCTCCCCAGAGGGAACCGGGCCTTTGGCGTCGAAGGACCGCGACCTAGTCGAGGTAGTCGCGCAGCACCTGAGAACGCGACGGGTGGCGCAGCTTGGACATGGTCTTGGACTCGATCTGGCGGATGCGCTCGCGCGTGACACCGTAGACCTTGCCGATCTCGTCGAGGGTCTTCGGCTGACCGTCGGTGAGACCGAAGCGCATGGAGACGACGCCCGCCTCGCGCTCGGACAGGGTGTCGAGCACGGAGTGCAGCTGCTCCTGCAGGAGCGTGAAGCTGACCGCGTCGGCCGGCACGACCGCCTCGGAGTCCTCGATGAGGTCACCGAACTCGCTGTCGCCGTCCTCGCCCAGCGGCGTGTGCAGCGAGATGGGCTCGCGGCCGTACTTCTGAACCTCGATGACCTTCTCCGGGGTCATGTCGAGTTCCTTGGCCAGCTCCTCCGGGGTGGGCTCGCGGCCCAGGTCCTGAAGCATCTGGCGCTGCACGCGCGCGAGCTTGTTGATGACCTCGACCATGTGCACCGGGATACGGATGGTGCGGGCCTGGTCGGCCATGGCGCGGGTGATCGCCTGACGGATCCACCAGGTGGCGTACGTGGAGAACTTGTAGCCCTTGGTGTAGTCGAACTTCTCGACGGCGCGGATCAGACCGAGGTTGCCCTCCTGGATGAGGTCCAGGAAGAGCATCCCGCGGCCGGTGTAGCGCTTGGCCAGCGAGACCACCAGGCGGAGGTTGGCCTCCAGGAGGTGGTTCTTGGCGCGGCGGCCGTCCTCGGCGATGATCTCCAGCTCGCGCTTGAGCTTCGGCGCCAGCTTGTCGGCGTTGGACAGCTTGTCCTCGGCGAACAGTCCGGCCTCGATGCGCTTGGCGAGTTCGACCTCCTGCTCGGCGTTGAGCAGGGGGACCTTACCGATCTGCTTGAGGTAGTCCTTGACCGGGTCGGCGGTGGCGCCGGCCGCGGCGACCTGCTGGGCCGGCGCGTCGTCCTCGTCCTCGTCGGAGAGCACGAAGCCCGCGCTCTCGGCGCCCTCGGGCTCGTCGGCGCCCTTGGGGGTGTCCTCGAGCACCTCCTCCTCGAGGATCTCGGCGTCGTCCTTCTTGGCGCTGGTCTTCTTGGCCGCCGTCGCCTTCTTGGCGACGGTCTTCTTCGCGGCCGCCGTCGTCTTCTTGGCGACGGTCTTCTTGGCACCGGCCTTGGTGGCGTCGTCCTCGACCGGCGTGTCGGCAGCGGGCGCCGCCGCAGGGGCGGTGGCGGTGGCCTTCTTGGCGGTCACCGTCTTCGCCGCGACCGTCTTGGTGGCGGTGCGCTTGGCCGGACTCTTCGCTGCGACGCTCTTTCGGGTGCGCTTGGGCTCCGCGGCACTGACCATCAGCGTCACACCCTCTTCCTCGAGGATCTGGTTGAGGCTGCGCAGTACGTTCTTCCACTGAGTGGCCGGAATCTGGTCAGCTTCGAAGGCCCGACGCACATCGTCGCCGGCGATCTGCCCCTCGGCCTTTCCCCGCTCGATGAGAGCCATGACAGAGACGGACTCGGCGATCTCCGGCGGGAGCGTACGGGATGTGCTGGCCGACACGAACAACCTCTCGGAACGTTGGAAAACGGCTTCCGGCCCCGTCCGGGACGGACAGGAGCCGACCGCCGGCTTGGGGATTGGGCCGACGGCGCGGGCGGGGGCCGGGAAGATGCACAGCGCCGCGAACGGCGTCCGTATTCCCTCCTCGGCTGTCACCTCTTAGGTCATCGCGCTGTTCCCACGAGCGTTACGCCCAATCTGCGTGGCCCGAGTCACACCCCGTAAGCGCTCAAAAACGGTCAGACAGGGTCAGAGGCGGCCCACTCATGCCTCCTACCCGGGCTCATCCCTGGAAACACACGGCCCGTCGCACCGTCGGACCCCGCAGGATCGCCGGGATCCTGCGGGGTCCGACGGCACACGGTTCGCCGACCGGGCGATGCCCCAGGAGGGGAGGCCTTCCCGGCCGCGCCGCCCGCGGTCCGCGCTCAGTGCTCGCGCGGCGCGGGCACCACGCGCTCCACCTCGGGGTGGACGGTGAGCAGTTGGCGCATGGCCGCCTCGGCCGCCGAGGCGTCGCCCGTGGCGAGCGCGTCGACGATCCTGCCGTGGTGCGCCAGCGACACCTCGTTCGGCCGGTCACAGCCCGTCACCGGGCCGCCGGAGACCTGGAGGGCGGCCGACACGATCCCGGAGAGGTGCTCCAGCATGCGGTTGCCCGCGACCTGGATGAGCAGGGAGTGGAACTCGGCATCGGCGCGGGAGAAGGTGAGCGCGTCGCCCTGTCCCATGGCGTGGCCCATGATCTCGACCATGTCGGCGAGCCGCCGCTGCACGTCCTCGCGCCCGTGCCCGGCGGCGAGGCGGGCGGCCAGCGGCTCGATGGTCCAGCGCAGCTCGCTCAGCTCGCGGCGCTGGTCGTCGCGCTGCGGCCCGAAGGCCCGCCACTCGATGATGTCCGGGTCGAGGAGGTTCCAGTCGCTCACGGGACGCACGCGCGTGCCGACATTGGGGCGGGCACTGACCAGGCCCTTGGCCTCCAGGACGCGGAGCGACTCACGGACCACGGTGCGGGAGACCTCGAAACGCTGGCCGATCTCCTCGGGCACCAGCGGACGGTCGGCGCCCAGGTCGCCGGAGACGATCATCTGGCCCAACTGCTGGACGAGTTGGCCGTGCAGCCCGCGTCCGCGGCTGCCCGCGGCGCGCCGGCCCACGCGGCCCAGCTCCGGTTCCGCGCTCTCCCAGACGGGGGCTCCCACGCGGTCGGGGACAGGGGCCTCGGCGTAGGGGTAGCGGTCGAGTTCGCCCGGGCCGGCGAGACCGGAGTCTGCGGAGCGGGCGGCGGTCATCATGGTGTGCGCAAGGGTACTCACGGATCCTTTGTCGGCGCCGTCTCCAACTCCCTTGAGGTCTTTGGTGAAAAGCACACGAAAGGGTGATCGCTCACCCCGTCGCAATTGACGCCTTATCGGAAAGAAATGGGCTTTCCCCGGGGAGTTGTGCGCAGGCCGGGACGAAAGGACACGGACAGTCGTCATCTGAGCCTGCTGCGCAGGGTCGTGAGCAGATACGTGCAGAGCAGAGCGGCCAGCGACAACGTCAGGGCGCCGCCGACGGGTTGGACGATCACCCGTGCCGCTCCGGACAGATAGCGCTCTCCCCCGAAGGGCCACTGAAGCAGGAGCGTCTCGCGCAGCCGCAGCGGAAATCCGGCTGCGGTCCGCACGGATGATCCCGTCAAGACCTTCTGTACGAGGGGGACGACGACGACCGGTACGGCCAGCACGGCCGCGAGTCCCGCCGTGGTGGACCGGAAGACACCAGCTGCCAGTACCCCGGCCCATGCGCATCCGACGACGAGCCCGGTCCAACTCGCGCCCAGCGAGAGCCAGTCGCCGGGAACTTGCGCGAGCTCCCGTCCGTAGACGAGGTAGAGCACTTCGGCGTCGCAGCCCACGGTGAGGAAGGCGAGCGTCAGCGCGGTTGCCGCGGCGACGAGGAGTTTCGCGGCGAGCAGCCCCAGCCTGCGGGGCACGGTGCCGCGGTCCGCCGCCAGCGCGGGGTGACGGAACTCGTCACCGAAGGCCAGCGCCCCGAGCAGCCCCGCCCCGAGCGCCGTGGGCGGCAGAGGCAGCTCCCGCGGCCACGCGGCCAGCAGGCGTGGCTGCGGGGTATGCCCGATCCGGGCCAGCAGTACGGCGGTGATGGCGGACACCAGCAGCACGGCGGCCGCGGTGAGGAAGCCGGTGCCGATCCCGGCGGCACGACGGACCTCGTAGCGCAGGGGACGGAGGGGGCTGGGGCCGGGGCGGACGGAGATGGGAGGTGGGAGCGGGGAGAGGGCGTCCAAAGTCCGCGTTTCGGCGGGGCGTGAGGCTCGCGCCGGGCCACGTCCGGACGCTGAGCGCGGCTGGGGTTCCGCAAACGGTGAGTTCGGCGCGAGGTCGAGGCTGCGAGGCTCGTCGGCCGTAGTCGGGGGCTGCGGTTCGACGGCCGCGTGAAGGGGTGCCCCAGCCGGTGGCGCGGAGTGCGGTCCGACGGTCGCGCGAAGGGTTGCGCCAGCCGGTGGCGCGCGGTGCGGTTCGGCACCGGGCTCCTGGGTCGGGGCCATGGTGTGCTCTGTGTCGGATGCCCGCGGCTCGTCGGGGGTTTCCGGGGCACCGACGGGCGCCGCACCCGCTCCCGGCCCCATGTCCCCGGTCTCGTCCGCGAGTTGATGTACGAGGATGCTGTGCCGAAATGCGGTCTCGCCGACGTCGGCGCAGGTACTGCCGTACACGGAAAGGCGATTGCCGCCCTCGAGGACGACCTCGACGGAGCGGTGTGCGGTGCGGGCCTCCTTGGCGAGGAGGGCGGCGAGGCGTGCGGCGTGCGGGCTGCGGACGGCGACTCGGGGCCGCAGTCGGGTGCGGGCGAATTCGGTGGCGTCCTGGTCGGCGACGAGTCTGCCCCGGTCCAGTGTGACGACCCGATCGGCGCTGCGGGCGGCCTCCTTGGCGTCGGCGGTGGTGAACAGGACGGTGCCGCCCTGGGCGGCGTGGGCCCGCAGCGTGCTGTGCAGCCAGTGGGTCTCCCGGGTCGAGAGGCCCTCGGCCGGGTCGTCGAGGACGAGCGTGTGCGGGTCGGGCAGGAGGGCGCAGGCCAGGCCGAGGCGGCGGTCCATGCCGCGGGAGAGGGTGCCGAGGCGCTCGTCGCGCAGGCTGACGAGGCCGACGACTTCGAGCACTTCGTCGGCGCGGCGGACCGGGACGCCCGCGGCGGCGCACAGCATGCGCAGGTGGCCGCGGACGGTGCGGGCGGGGTGGCCCGGTACGTCGCCCAGGAGCACGCCGACCTCACGCGAGGGGTGGGCGATGCGATGCAGGGGGCGGCCTCTGAAGTGGGCGATGCCACGGCCCTGTTGGAGTTCGAGCATGAGTCTGAGCGCGGTCGTCTTGCCTGCTCCGGGTGTGCCGAGGAGCGCGGTGACGCGGCCCGCGCGCGCCTCGAAGGAGATGTCGTCGACGGCGGGCGGAAGGTCCTTGCGGGGGTTGCTGGTCAGTCCGAAGGCCTGGATCACCTGCAGCAAGATAGCGCGCTATTTCCGGTTTTTCGGGCATCGCGCGGTCTGTGGGACAGTACGGCCGGAGCGCGTCCCGCAGGCTTCGACGTCACACTTCGGGGCGCAGCATCGGGGGGTTGAGCAGCGTGGCACCGCCGGCCCGGAACAGCTGGGCCGGACGCCCGCCCTGGCGTGTGGTGGTGCCGCCGGTGGGGACGAGGAAGCCCGGGGTGCCCGTCACCTTGCGGTGGAAGTTGCGCGGGTCGAGCGCCACGCCCCACACCGCCTCGTAGACCCGGCGCAGCTCGCCGACGGTGAACTCGGTGGGGCAGAACGCCGTGGCGAGGGACGAGTACTCGATCTTGGAGCGGGCGCGCTCCACGCCGTCGGACAGGATCTGGGAGTGGTCGAAGGCGAGCGGTGCCACCGGTTCGCCGTCGCGGCCGTAACCGCCCTGCTGCAGCAGCTCCTCGACCGGCGCCCAGCGCGCGTTGCTGGCGTCGCCGCCCGCCCGGGGCGCGGGCAGGTCGGGCGCGAGCGCGAGGTGGGCGACGCTGACCACGCGCATCCGGGGGTCGCGCTTGGGGTCGCCGTAGGTCGCGAGCTGCTCGAGGTGGGCGCCGTTGTCCTGGGCGGGGACGGACGGGTCGTGGGCGCGCAGCCCGGTCTCCTCGGCCAACTCGCGCGCTGCCGCCTGCGCCAGGTCCTCGTCGGCCCGTACGAACCCGCCCGGGAGTGCCCAGCGTCCTTGAAAGGGTGGCTCGCCCCTGCGTACCGCCAGCGCGCACAGGGCATGGCGGCGCACGGTCAGCACGACCAGGTCCACGGTGACGGCGAAGGGCGGAAAGGCTGACGGGTCGTAGGGCATGCGGCGATCATAGTCGTCTGCCTGACGATAAACACTCCCTTCGTCGGTCGCTTCGATGGCTGATCCACTTCGGTCCGGTACGGGCCTCACCGTCTGCTTCGGCTGGTGGTTCGGTGGTGTGTAGTCCGAGGTCACACTCCCAGTTGCAGCCCGTAGGCCGCCTCCTCGACCATGGCGAGGCCGAGCCGGCTGACGCGTACGGAGAAGGGTGCGCCGACGACCCTCAGTCCGGTCAGGACGATCTCGCCGAGGGGCACGCTGTGCACGGGGCGCAGTGTGACGGTGCCGGCAGGGGTGTCGGGTCGGATTCCCGCGAGCGTGGTCAGCAGGACCACACCCGCCGCTGCCGCGGTGGCCGCTGGGCGGCAGGCGGCCGGGGGCGGAAGGGGAGCACTCCCTTCGGTGCTCTCCCCCGCGTACATCACGGGCAGCCGGTGACCGAAGGCCTCGGACACGGCGAGCACTCCGCGCAGCAGGGAGTTCGCCTCCTTCTCGTAGCCGGCTGCGGACAGGCCCGCGACGGCCACGGCCGTCTCGTGGACCCGTACGGCACCGCTCCGGTGGCCGAACGGGTTGTGTCCCGCTTCCTTCACGCCCAGTCCGCGCAGCCCCCAGCCCAAGTCCATGGCCGGCCCGCCGAGCAGTCGTGCGAGTCGTTCGGTCTGCACCTTGTCCAGCAGGCCGGCGGCCGGTTCGCCCCCGCCCAGCAGGCAGGTGTCGAGGAGGTGGGCGGCGGCCGCGCCCAGGTGCGGCACCGGGCTTCCGTCCGGGGCTCGGGCGGCCGCCGGTGTACCTCCGCCCAGGTCGTCGATCCAGAACTCCTGACGAAACGCCGTCCGCGGCGCCCGCGCCCGCTGCCGCAACTCGCCGCCGCCGGGCCTGCCATGGGCATCGAGCAGATCGGCGCCGAGGAGTGCCGCGCGGTGGGCGTGGGCCCGTGTCTCGCAGCGGGCGGGACCCCCGGGGTGGGGATCGCAGAGGTATGTGCCGTCGCCCACGGTCGTCCCCAGCCAGGTAAGACAGCGCTCGGCGGCCGGCAGCGGTTCCTCCGTCTCCTGCTCGGGGAGCCCCCAGCGGCGGGCCTCGGCCAGGTCCGTCCCCAGGGCGACCTCGACCGGGATGCGCAAGGGGCGCAGGGTCGCGCTGTGGAGGGTGATCCGCTCGGTCCCGTCCGCGTGCCGGATGCGTTCGACCACCACGTCCGGATCCGAGCCGGAGCTCGGGGAGACACACAGCGTGCCCACGAAGCGGGCCTGGTCGGCTGCTGTCATCCGGGCCTGGACGGCGAGCGGTTCGCGTCCGGCCACACGGACCTGGCAGCGGGAGAGGACACGTCGACCCGCGCGGTAGAACCCTTCCAGTCCCCGGCCGGTCAACTGCCCCTGGTCCGGGAGATGGCGAGGCCCGGCAGAGCCACGCAGATCATGACGGTATGAGTGGCGGGCAACTCGGCGGGCCGACGAGGTGCCGGAGACGGAGCCGGTGAGGGGGGCGCCTGGGAGCGTAGGGGCGGCTCCTGGCGGTGGGGAGGGGGGTGCGGGTCGTGTCCGACCTGTGGAAGAAGGCGGGGTGTGGTCCTGGCTCCGTGGGCGGAATACAGGGTGTTGCGGGCGGTCGATCGTCGGTGAGGCCCTGGCCGGTAGACCCGTCCGCCGACCGGTTCTGTGATCCTTCCGCTGACTGGTCCTGTGATCCGACCGGCGACCTGTTCTGTGATCGGTCCGGTGAAGGGGCCGATGCGGACAGGTCGGCGCCCGTCGAAGGAGGCGGCTCGGATCTCCCGGCCCCGGTGCGGTCGTCGGTGGCAACAGGTGGAGTCGGCTGCTGCATGCGGTGGCTTCTTCTGCGCTCTGTAGTACACCTCGGGCGTGTCCGGCGCCGGGTGGGGGAATCCGGACCGGCGTGGACTGTGCGGCGGCACGACCCTTTCGGTCGTTCCGCCACTCAGGTGAACGGAGCGGGGCTCCTCCGGGTCACGCCCTTGGACGACCGACACGACCGCATGGCGGTGTCGGCCCGGGCAGTCGCCGGGGACTCCTCGTCCCGAACCGCGCGCCACTGGGCGACTGCGGTCGCGTCGGCCGCGACTCCCGAGGGGCTTCGAGCCATTGCTCACGTCTCCCCCTCGGCACGGCCGCCTCCCGGCTGCACGCTTCCGGGGCAGTTGTCGCGACGACGGCCGGCCCCCTTTCCGGGCGTCCGGGGGCGTGTGCCACTCGTCGGTCCGGTGCTGGGGCGCGCACCGCCCGCCGAAGCAGTGCCCGAGCGCGGACCGCCCGCCGAAGCAGTGCTGGGACGGGTACCTCCCGTCTGTGCGATGCCGGGACGGCCTCCGCCCGCCGCCGGCGTCCGGGGCCGAGGGACGCTCGCTCCGCTCCCTCGAATGTCCGCCTTCGCCGCGCGGCTGACGGCCGTACCGCCGGAGCGGGAACGGCGACGCGCGCGGGAGGCCTCCTTCCGTGCCGGTGCCGTCCCAGTGTCCTCGACCGCGGCTTCCCCGTCGCCGTCGAGCTGCCGGGTCGGCGGTCGCCCGCGGCCCCGTCGCTCCGCGCGCAGACAGCGGCGGATCGACTCCGGGTCGAGGCCCTCGTTGCAGGCCTGGTGCAGCAGTCGGGCGAAGAGATAGCCGGGATCTGCGCCAAGGGCCATGGCGAGCGCTTCCCGGGCCTCCAGGTCGTCGCCGGTGGACCAGGCGACCCAGCCGGTCAGGGTCAGTGGCGCGGCTGCGTGTTCGCCGTAGGGCCCGACGCAGCGGCGGGCCAGCGCCCGCCAGAGGCGCAGTGCCGGGGCTGCCTCGTCGCCCTCCATCCATCCGGCTGCGCGGTCGCGGGTCGCGCGGTCCTGCAGACCCAGAATCAGCGTTGCGGCTTCGTCGTGTGCGAGCAGTTCGTCGTCGCGCAGGTCCGCAATGAGCGCGCCGGACACCGGCGGGGCTTCGGCCAGACGGTGGATGATGCTCTCCGCCAGCTCGAGCGTCTCCTCGGCCACGCCCGCGCGGCCGGCGTCGTCGAGGATCCTGGGCACCAGGGCCGCGCTGGCGGTGTCCAGGGCGATCTCCTGGTCCAGGGCGGCCGCGGTCTCCCAGGGCTGCAGCCTGGCCCGCAGCTCGCGGAGCGTGCCCCGCACCTGTAGGCCGGCGTAGGTGGCCGCGGCAGCGAGCACGGACGTGCCGGGCAGTCCCATCGGCAGACCTTCGGGCGGGCAGCAGACCTCGTTGCTGCAGCAGTAGGACCAGAAGCGGCCGCCCGAGATGCACAGGGCCTCGATCACCGGGACGTCGAGCTGGCCGCACTCGACACGGAGTTTCTGGGCGAGTGGGCGCAGCCGCTCCATGACCTGCCGACCCGACTCGCCCTGCGCCGGTTCCTGGCAGAGGTAGGCGACCATCTGCTCGGGTCGCGCTCCTCGGCGTTCGCTTCCGGTCACCAGGCCCTGTGCCAACTGCCGTGCGACGCAGCCCCAGTCGTCCTCGCCGGCGGGAATGCCGAGCCGGGCCCGGCCGCCGAAGCGGCCCCGGCCGTCCCTGTCGTGCAGGGCGACGAGGACGATGCTGTCCTCGGGGCGGTACCCGAGGAGATAGGGCAGTGCGTCGGCCAGTTCGGCCGGGGTGCGCAGCGTGACCTGGTGCTCGGTGCCGTGCCTGTCGTAGGCGGTCGGGCCGGTGTGTGTCTCCGGTCCGAGAGGTCGGCCGTGGTCGCCGTGTGCGTCGCGAGGTGCGCGACCGTCACTCCCGGCAGCGGGGCCGTTTTCAGGGGATCCAGTGGTTTCGCCGTGATTCGTCATGTGCAGACGATCTCGCGGAACGCGAAGGTGCACTTTGCCCTGTGGACAAGTCGGGCCAGGGACACGTCAAGCCCCCTGATGCGCGGCTCCAACTCGCCTATCAGCAAAGGGACTTGAATGGCATGCCTCGTCCGCCCGCAGTCATACCGGCTCGGTTGCGCCAGAGGGAAGTGGTGTGCGGCGGTCGGGCAGAAGACGATGGAGTCGGAATGCCCACTTCAGGAAGGCCCGGACGCACGGCCGGGAGTCGAACTTCACGGCGAACTCAGGCTCAGCAAGGTCGGCAGACGGTCGCCGAAAGTGGCCAGCAGGACGGTTCAGCCGGTCAACAGCCCTGCGTCCCGCCGGACTGGACGGACCGCCACCATCGCTGACACGTGGAGCGCTGTCACCCGCTCCCAGTCGGCCTCCGGATCCAGCCGGTCCAGCTCGCGGTCCACCCCCTTGTACCTACGACGCAACGTAGGTTCCCTCTTCTCGGACCCGCCGCCGTTACCGACTTGGCTCCCTCCGGCAGGCAGGGTCGCCAACTCCGTTCGCGGCAAAGGCGATTGATCTCCCGCCGGCACCAGGACGCGCCGGTTCCCTGCCCAATCCGGTGGGCAGGACGGCGTACCCCGCCGGCGGAGCCGGTTCGCAGCCGGGCCGACAGCCCACCCAGCCGAGTGACATGAGATCAACTCGTCAAAGCGTTCTGCCGGAACCAGCCGAACAACACGTGCCCGCCGCGAATACACCCACGGCCCAGGACGACCCGCACTGCGATCTCCTCGCGGATCTCACCAAGTGATAGGGAGCGGCCACTGAGGTTTCCTCACGGTGGTGTCGCGAACAGAGCCGGAGACTCAGCCGGCTGCCGCGAGCACCAGCGGGAGAACCTGTTCGCCGCCTGACTGCCGCAGCAGGCGTGCGGCGACGGCGAGGGTCCAGCCGGAGTCGGTGTAGTCGTCCACGAGCAGGACAGGACCGGGAGAGGACGCCAGCGCGCCGGCCAGTTCCTCGGAGACGGAGAAGGCACCGGAGAGGGCCTTGAGGCGCTGGGCGGAATTGCTGCGTCGCACCGGATGGCCGGCGGCCGACCCGGTGTACGTCAGCGTGCCCAGGAAGGGGAGGCGGCCGATGGCCGCGATTCCCTGAGCAAGGGAAGCGACCAGGTGCGGGCGGGTCAGGGACGGCACAGCGACGACGCCTACCGGCCTGGCAGAGGCATCTGGGGCGTTCGGTGCCCAGCCGCCCGGGGAACGTGCCCAGTCGGCGAGAACCGCCACCGCGGCCTTCAGGACATCGTCGGGAACCGGACCATCGGCCGCGTTCTCCGCCAGCAGCGGGCGGAGGCGGTTGCCCCAGCCGATGTCGGACAGCCTGCCCAGGGCACGCCCGGTGGAGCACTGCTGACCGGCCGGGATACGCCCCTTGAGGTCGATGCCCAGTGCGGGCATCCCGGTCGGCCACATCCGGCGCGGCTCGATCTCGACGCCAGGGCGATCCAGCTCTTTCAGCGCTCCCGTCAGCGCCTCCTCCGAAACGGATGAATCGGCCCAGGCGCCCGCGCAGTTGTCGCACCGGCCGCACGGGGCCGCGCCCTCGTCGTCCAGCTGACGGCGCAGGAACTCCATCCGGCACTGAGACGTGCTCACGTAGTCCCGCATGGCCTGCTGCTCGGCGGCTCGTTGCCGCGCCACCCAGGCGTACCGCTCGGTGTCGTACCCCCATGGCTGCCCGGTGCTCTCCCAGCCGCCCTTGACCCGCTTGACCGCGCCGTCCACGTCGAGGACCTTCAGCATTGTCTCCAGCCGGGTGCGCCGGAGATCGACGGCCGCCTCCAGGGCCGGCACGGACAGCGGCCGGCCCGCACCGGCCAGGGCCGACAGGGTCTGGCGGACCTGCGCCTCGGGTGGAAAGGCCGTATCGGCGAAGTAGCGCCAGATCGCCTCGTCCTCCTTGCCGGGCAGCAGCAGCACATCTGCGTGCTCAACTCCGCGCCCCGCCCGGCCCACCTGCTGGTAGTACGCGATCGGCGAGGACGGCGAGCCGAGATGGACCACGAAACCGAGGTCGGGCTTGTCGAAGCCCATGCCCAGCGCCGACGTCGCGACCAGCGCCTTGACCCGGTTGGCCAGCAGATCCTCCTCGGCCTGCAACCGGTCGGCGTTCTCCGTGCGCCCCGTGTAGGAGGCCACTCGGAAGTCGCGCTGCCGCAGGTAGGCGGTGGCCTCCTCGGCAGCGGCGACCGTCAGCGTGTAGATGATGCCCGAACCCGGCAGCTCATCCAGGTACTCGGCCAGCCACGCCAGACGGTGCGCCGCATCCGGCAGCCGGACCACACCCAGCCTCAGACTCTCCCGGTCCAGCGGGCCGCGCAGCACCAGAGCCTCGCCGGCACCGGTACCCAACTGCTCGGCCACATCGGCCGTCACGCGCGCGTTGGCCGTCGCCGTCGTCGCCAGCACCGGCACGCCGGGAGCCAGTTCGGCCAGCATGGCCCGCAGACGACGGTAGTCGGGGCGGAAGTCATGGCCCCAGTCGGAGATGCAGTGCGCCTCGTCGACCACCAGGAGACCGGTCGTGGCCGCAAGCTTGGGAAGTACCTGGTCGCGGAAATCCACAGAGTTGAGGCGCTCCGGACTCACGAGGAGAACGTCGGTCTCACCGCGCTCGATCTCCTCGTAGATGGTGTCCCACTCCTCAGGGTTCGCCGAGTTGACGGTGCGGGCCTGGATACCGGCCCGCTCCGCCGCCTCGACCTGATTACGCATCAACGCCAGCAGCGGTGAGACGATCACCGTGGGACCCGATCCGCGTCGCCGCAGCAGCGCGGTGGCGACGAAGTACACCGCCGACTTGCCCCACCCGGTGCGCTGCACCACCAGGGCGCGCCTGCGCTCCTCCACCAGAGCCGCCACCGCCTGCCACTGATCCTCCCGCAGCCGTGCCGACCCCCCGGGATCACCGACGAGCTCGGCAAGCACGGCATCGGCCTCGGCGCGGAGCTCCAGATCGTCCATGTCCCCATGCAACCTCACGCCACTGACAATCGACCAATCGACTCGGCGAGACAGGGGTTCTCCAAGAGCTCTCCCGCCACACAACGATCAAGGGCGTTCAGCACGCACCTGCCGATCGCGATCACCTTCGCTGGACTCGTTCACCCAGGTCAGGACTCCAATGCCGCGTGGAACGCGAATGCGCCTCAGCCCGAGCAACCTGTCCTTGCGCCTCTCCCGCACCGGCTGCCGCCCACTCGACGTCCTCGCCCACCCAGCCCTGACTCCGGAGCAACAGCGCCCAGCGCCTCGAGGCACGCGCGCCCCGGCCCGCGTGCCCGCACACCCCGACCTACGACACTTCTCTGGACCACCTGTGCCCCAACGGTGTACGAACTCGAGGTGAACGGTCACCTCATGCGTCGCGGCAGCAAGCCCGGGGTAGGGATATAAACCACGTACCGTCAGATTCCGGTCAGTGGCGCCAATTGCTCGTTGCCGCATCCAAGTTCGACAGCAAGAATTGAACTCCGCTCCCCGCACGGCTCGTCCGTGGTCCGGTAGGGCCCTGCTGCGGTGCGCGCTCCCGAATCCGACCTCGCCCGCAGTGTGGGCGCGTAGCCGAAGGGAGGACCGTGACCTTCGGATTCGCTCCGTCCTCCGCGGCATCCACGTCGACGTCTGCCGACCTGTCCGCCGCATCCGCCAACCCTCTCGCCCGCATGCTCGAACCAGCCGAGTGGGCCGCCGCGGGAATCCCTCTGCTGCGCAACCCCCGAGAGGTCGTCAGCGGACTCCACTCCCGCCACCGCCCCAGGCCGACGACCGCGATCGTGGCCGTCCTCGACCCGGACGAACGCGTGCGTGCGAGCGCCTCGTTCACCCGCCGCCCGGCTCCGGCCGATGGCTGGATGTTCCGCAACGCGCTCCTCGCCCAGCTGCGCCGGGTCATCCCGCACGATCTGCGCCGCCGCACGCCGGTGCGCACCGCGGTGCTGATCTACTGCCGTGACGGCGACGCGCGTTGGACGGAGGAGGACGGCGCGTGGATGTGGGGCCTGCGTGACGCCTGCACACTGCACGGACTGCGCTGCGGGGCGTACATCACGCTGACCCGGGACGGCTGGCAGGTGCTCGGCGAGGGCCGTGGCGGGCGCCGCCCGAACGCGGACTCCGCGCC
Source organism: Streptomyces sp. NPDC001617 (assembly GCF_053596855.1). NCBI lineage: Bacteria > Bacillati > Actinomycetota > Actinomycetes > Kitasatosporales > Streptomycetaceae > Streptomyces > Streptomyces sp. NPDC001617. The sequence goes on along the minus strand of NZ_JBSFHA010000048.1, from coordinate 13,645 downwards.
GGAGCCCTTCGGGATGTCCGAGGCACCTCCCCGGCTGCCGCGCACCGGCGGTGCCGCCTCGGAGGTCCTGCGCCGCGCGGCAGCTCGCTGAGGGCACCGCTCGGTCGGGCCTCGCGACGGCACGCGTCCTTGTACGCCTGGACGACAGGCGGCACGAGGACGCGCGCATACGGCGGTCAGCGCGGGCATGCCAAGCAGCCACCCGTACCCAACCGCATGCCCCCGGGGTCCTGCGCCTGGACCCCGGTCCGATGCCACGAACGACGACACCGGACACACGCACCGGCGCGTCCCGGTCTCGTGGCAGACCACGGAACCGGGCCGACGGGCACGTACAACGGGCAGCTCGGGCCGTTACCCGCGCACGCCGAAACGTCCACCGTGCCAGTGCCGCCACAGCGGCACCCTTGTGGCTCCGGCGTCCGCCAGGACGTACCGGAACCGGCTCAGACGCCCGCGCCGAGCACCGAGTTGATCTGCTGCGGGTCGCCGCAGACGATCAGCAGGGCGCCGGCCCGGCCATGGGCCAGTGGCAACGCGGTGGCGGCGGCCGAGTCGGCACCGCCGTTGACGGCGACCACGACCACAGGGCGTACGGCGGCGCGGGAGGCGACGGCGGCATCCGCGTAGAAGACGTCGTCGCCCGCGTCGTGTTGGGCCCAGTAGGAGGCTTCACCGAAGGACAGCTCGTGGGCGGCCCACGGGTGCTGTTCGCCGGTGGTGATGACCAGCACGTCGCCGGGGGACCGACCGGAGTCCAGGAGCAGGTCCACGGCCTCCTCGGCGGCGTCGAGCGCGCCTTCCACGGAGGCTGGGATCAGCTGGATCTGCGGGGCCGCCGAAGACGCGACGGGGGCTGCGGATGCAGCCGGACCGGAGGGTCCGGGCTTGGCCGCGGCCACGTCACGCGACGTACGTTGCACCGGCGGAGTGGGCCGGAGCGGACCAGGACGACCGGGCCGCGGCGGGGCCGCGGGGCGAGGACCGGGTACGGGACGGGGGGTCGGCGCGGTACGGCCACTGGCCGGAGTGGCGCGGGGACCCTGGGCACTCTCGTGAATCTGAGGCTCCTCGGGAATGAGAGGCATGAGCTGATGTTTATCAAACGTTGGTACGGCTCGCGTCGGCGGGTGGCACATGAGTGCGAGCGGAATCGTCAGAAGTCGAAGCCGAGCTGGCCCTCGATCTCCGGAACGCTTCCGTCCGCCCAGCTGCGGGCCTTCTTGAGGTGCCGCCACTGGGGCAGCGCATCAAGATACGCCCACGACAACCGGTGGTACGGGGTGGGACCCCGCTCCTCCAGTGCGGCCTTGTGCACGGGCGACGGATACCCGGCATTGTCCGCAAAACCGAAGTCTGCATGGTCGATACCCAGTTCGGCCATCATTTTGTCGCGCTGAACCTTGGCGATCACCGACGCCGCCGCGACCGCCACGCAGGACCGGTCGCCCTTGATGACCGTACGGACCTTCCAGGGCGTGCCCAGATAGTCGTGCTTCCCGTCGAGGATCACCGCGTCGGGGCGGACCGGCAGAGCCTCCAGGGCACGCACCGCCGCCAGCCGCAGCGCCGCTGTCATGCCCAGGGTGTCGATCTCCTCGTGGGACGCGTGCCCCAGGGCGTACGACGTCACCCACTTCTGCAACTCCGCGGCGAGCACGGTGCGCCGCTTGACGGTGAGCAGTTTGGAGTCGGTGAGGCCTTCAGGGGGTCGGCGCAGTCCGGTGACCGCCGCACAGACGGTGACGGGGCCGGCCCAGGCGCCGCGCCCCACCTCGTCGACACCGGCAATGATCTTCGCTCCGGTCGTTGCGCGAAGGGAGCGCTCGACGGTGTGAGTAGGTGGTTCGTACGGCATGGCGTCCTTAGCCTACGCCTCACCGATCACACGGCGACACCCCGGCTCCCCGAGCCACGCCGAGACCGTCGCCTCCCCCACTCAGTCTCCGTTCGGCCGCAGCAGCGGAACCATCAACTGGTCGATCATTTCCTCGAGATCGCGATCGCCCCATTCGCTGCCGCTCATCTTGGAGCGGTACATCATCATGGCCGGGATGGCGTCGAAGACGTAGCTGTTGGCCGCGTCGGGCCGGACCTCGTTCCGCGCTATTCCGCGGATGACGACCTCACGGAGCAGCTTGATCATGGGTTCGACGATTCCGTTGGAGATCACGTCGTGGAAGCGCTCCGCCTGAATCGGATCGCATTCGTGAATCACGGCGCGGACCGCGTAACCGGGGCGCGAGAACATCGCATCCCGCGCCTGCCGGCACAGCTGGAGCAGATCCTCGCGGACGCTGCCCAGATCGGGCGCCTCCTCGATGCGGGGCAGGCCGGCCTGCAGCGCATCGGCGACCAGGTCCTCCTTGGACGGCCAGCGGCGGTAGACCGCCGCCTTGCCGGTCTGGGCGCCGGCGGCGACGCCTTCCATGGTGAGGCCGTTCCAACCGACCGTGCTGAGCTGTTCCAGGGCGGCATCGAGGATCGCGCGTTCGAGCACGGCGCCGCGCCGACGGAGGGAGGCCGCCTGAGCGGGGGCGGCCGTCCATCGCGAGGTAACCATCTGAGTGTCTCCAGCAAGCAAGGGGAGCGGGGATTCCGGGGACGCGGGGGCGCCGCGCGGCAGCGACGGGGAAATCGCGACGCGACACCGATTTAAGTGAACGCTTGCGTTCACTATCGGGGACTCACTACGGTTGACGCGACAGTGAACGCGAGCGTTCACTAACGGCTTTGTGGGGGACCCATAGTGACAACCTCTCAGTTGATCAAGGATCAGAAACCAGGTGCGGCTCGCCGGGAAGGGCGTCCCGGCATCGCGCTCGCGGTCATCGCGGCCTGCCAACTCATGGTGGTACTCGACGCGACGATTGTGAACATCGCACTCCCGCACATTCAAGACGCGCTCAAGTTCAGCACCACCGACCTCACCTGGGTCGTCAGCGCCTACACGCTCACCTTCGGCGGCCTGCTGCTCCTGGGCGGCCGGGCCGGTGACATCCTCGGCCGCCGGCGGGTCTTCATGACCGGCATCCTGCTGTTCACCTTCGCCTCGCTGCTCGGCGGATTCGCCCAGGAACCCTGGCAGTTGCTGGCCGCACGCGTCCTGCAGGGCATGGGGGGCGCGATCGCGTCGCCCACCTCGCTGGCGCTGATCACCACGACATTCCCCGAAGGCCCCGAGCGCAACCGCGCGTTCGCCGTCTTCGCCGCCGTCTCCGCCGGAGGCGGTGCGATCGGGCTCCTGTCGGGCGGCATGCTCACCGAGTGGCTCGACTGGCGCTGGGTGTTCTTCGTCAACGTGCCCATCGGTGTGGCGATCACCCTGCTCGCCCCGCTCTACATCAGCGAGTCCGAACGGCACAGCGGTCGCTTCGACATCGCGGGCGCCGTGACCTCGACGGCAGGCATGGCCTCCCTCGTCTACGGCTTCATCCGGGCGGCTGACGACGGCTGGCGAGACGGGCTGGCCATCGGATCCTTCGGCGCCGCCGTGGTCCTGCTGGCAGCCTTCACCCTGATCGAGTCCCGGGCCAAGGAGCCGATCACCCCGCTGCGGATGTTCGCGGACCGCAATCGCTCGGGCACGTACGTGATCATGCTGAGCCTGGCCGCGGCGATGTTCGGGATGTTCTTCTACATCGTGCTCTTCGTGCAGAACGTGCTGGGGTACAGCCCGATCCAGGCCGGTCTCGCCTTCCTGCCGGTGACGGTCGTGATCGCGATCGGCGCGGGAATTTCCCAGCGGTTCCTGCCCGTCTTCGGCCCCAAGCCGTTCATGCTCACCGGCTCCGCGCTCGCGGTGGTCGGTCTCGCCTGGCAGACCCTCATCAGCTCCGACAGCTCGTACGCGGGCGGAGTCCTCGGGCCGATGCTGGTCTTCGGCCTCGGCATGGGTCTGAACTTCGTGACGCTCACGGTGACCGCGGTCTCCGGAGTCGCCCAGCACGAGGCGGGCGCGGCCTCCGGACTGCTCAACGCCACCCAGCAGGTGGGCGGCTCGCTCGGTCTGTCCATCCTGACGACGGTCTTCGGCTCGGCCAGCAAGGACGAGGCGAAGAAGCAGCTTCCGAAGTTCCTCGCCCATGGTTCGCCGGAGCAGAAGGCGGAGTTCACCAAGACGCACCAGCTGCCCGGCACCTGGGGGCACGAGGTGCTCGCCCAGGGCATCTCGACGGGCTTCGTCGCCGCCGCGGCCATGGCCGTACTCGCCCTCGGCACGGCCTGGTTGGTGATCCGGGTCCGCAGAAGCGACCTGGAGGCACTCGCCGGAACGGCGGGCCCGGGGATCGGCTGACCCGACCCCGCCCGCACAAGGATGGCCGGACCGGGTCCAGGGGACCGACGGCGAGGACGCCGGTCCGGCCATCCGCACACATCCGGCGCCGTACGACAATGACGCGAACCGCATGACCACCCCCCAGGACCCTCGTGTGTCACCTACCTGTCGCCGGCACACTCGCAGCAGGGCCGACACACGCACAACGGACGCATGGTCACGCTGAGTTCCCGATGAGCACGGAGAGTTTTCAGCGGGCGTGTCGCACCCCGTCCTGGGCGGCTCAGGCAGGCGCCACCCGGCCATCGGGCACCCAGTCCGGCAGCGTCTCCGTCCGCCCCGACCACTCCACCGGCGGCGACCCCGCCTTCCCTGCGGCGAGCACACCGCCCACGATGGCGCAGGTGGTGTCCACGTCGCCGCCGACCTGTGCGGTCGTCCAGAACGCCCGCTCGTAGTCGCCGAGGGCCCGCGCAGCCGACCAGAGGGCGAAGGGCACGGTGTCATGGGCCGACGTACGCCGTCCGCAGCCCAGCACGGCCGCGACGGTGCCCGCGTCGGCGTAGTCGAGCATGTCCCTGGCGCGGCGCAGGCCCGCGCCGACGGCGCTCTTCGGGACGAGCGCAACGACTCCGTCGAGGAGCGCCTCCGGGCTCGGCGGGCCGCTGGGAGCGGCGACCAGGGACGCGGCCGCCGCGACGGCCATGGCCCCGACGACGGCCTCGCGATGCTGGTGCGTGGGGTAGGCGGAGATCTCCGCCTGGTGGGTCGCCTGCTCGGGGTCGTCCGCGTACCAGGCGCCCAGCGGGGCGATGCGCATGGCCGCGCCATTGCCCCAGGACCCCTGGCCGTTGAAGAGCTCGGCGGCCAGCTCACGCCAGTCGCCACCCTCCCGGATCAGCCGCAGCAGACGGTTGACGGCGGGGCCGTAGCCACGGTCGAAGTCGTGGTGGTGAGCGAAGGAGAGCGCCAGGGCGTCCTGGTCGATGCGGTCGTGCGCGGCCAGAACGGCGACCACGGAGCAGGCCATTTCCGTGTCGTCGGTCCATTGCCAGGAGCCGGGCGGCAGCTCGCGGCGCTTGAGCAGCGGGTAGTTCGCCGGCACGAAGAACTGCGAGCCCAGCGCGTCCCCCACCGCCAGTCCGCGCAGGCTGGCCAGGGCGCGGTCCAGGCGCCCGTGGGAGGAGGAGTCAAGGGTCATCGCTCTGCCACTCTATCCGGTGATCCCGTACGACTCCGGGTCCCGCCAGCGTTCGAAGGGCCGGTCGAGCTGGTACTTGCCGTCGTCCCCGAGAACGAGCATCCGCATCTCCGCGTTCCCGGGATTCGACAGCGACTCGAATTCCGCGACCGTCCAGTGGAACCAGCGCATGCAGAACAGCCGCATGGCGAGGCCGTGGGTCACGATCAGCACGTTCGACGGGTGGTCCGGAGCCTCGAAGCTGCGGTACAGGCTCTCCAGGAAGCCACCGACCCGGTCGTAGACGTCGGCGCCGGACTCGCCCTGGGCGAAGCGGTAGAAGAAGTGGCCGTACGCGTCCCGGTAGGCCTTCTGGAGGCGTACGTCGTCGCGGTCCTGCCAGTTTCCCCAGTCCTGCTCGCGCAGCCGGGGCTCCTCGCGCACGCGTATGAGGTCGGGGTCGAGGTGGAAGGCCCGCAGGGTCTCGTGGGTGCGGCGGTACGGGGAGACGTACACGCTGATCCGCTCGCGGCCGAACACCTCACGCAGGCGTTTGCCGGTCTCCTCCGCCTGCTGCCAGCCGCGCTCGGTCAGCGCGAGGGCGTGGTCGGGTTCACGCTCGTAGACGGTGTCATCAACATTGCCCGTTGACTCCCCGTGCCGGACAAGGACGATGCGCCGTGGTCGTGCCATGTCCAAAACCCTAGATCGTGTGACGGCCGATCGAGCACTCGTACGGGCTCCATACGGTGTAGGTCACACATTTCCTGCACCACAGGCCACATCGGGGCGCTCGGTCAACGCGTCCCGTTCTCAGACGATCCAGGTCGGCTCGAGCGCGACGATGTCGCCCGTGAGGGCCGCGACGTCCGCCTCGATCTGGGCCCGCAGGGCGAGCCGCTCCACCCGCTCGGTGCGGTATTTGCCATGCTCGGCTGCCGACCGCCACATCGACAGCACCAGGAACTCGTGTCCGGGCGCCTCGCCGAACAACCCCCGGATCATCCCCGGGGAGCCGGCCATGGCGGGGTTCCAGACCTTCTCCTGCATCAGGGTGAAGTGCTCGGCGCGCTCCTCGTGCACGCGGCACAGCGCGACCCTCACCAGGTCGGCGTCCGTGAAGCGCGGTTCGAAACCGGTCTTCACGTCGAACCGGTAGTCGAAGAGCTTGACCTGGGCATCCTTGAACGTGCCCGACTGGGACGCGGCCAGCCGATCGTGGGAGCGGGCCATGAAGGAGTCGTAGAAGGAACGGCTCTCCCAGAAGGAGAAGATGTGCGCCACCCCCGGTCGCCCACGGCTCCAGCCGCCGCCCTGTCCCCGAAACCCCGGCTCCCCCAGAAGCCCCGCCCACTTTCGCTGCCCCCGCTCGAAACCGCGGCGGTCCACCACGGTGCAGCGAATCCACTTGACCAGCACCGCGCCATCGTAAGGCCACGGAGCGTGGCGCCGGTCACGCTCCGGCGGACAGCTCCGGCGCACACCTCCACGCGCACGTGGCAGGATGGACAACAGGCCCAGTCCGTCGTGCAGTTCGGGCCGGACAGGGGCACACGGGGAGACGGGGAAGGGGAGGTCCGGTGACCGGCATCAACAAGGGGATCCGCAAGGTCGAGGTCGCGATCAAGTGGGACCCCAGTCCGGCGGGAGAGGCGGCCACCGATCTCGACATCGTCGCCGCCACCTATCCGGCGGGCGCCGCTTACGGCGATCCCGCCTATGTGGTGCACTTCGACAGCCGTTCCCCCGACGGCACGATCTACCTCAACCGGGACAGCAAGGACGGCAAGGGCTTCGGCTGGGACGAGGTCATGACACTGGAGCTCGAGCGGCTCAGCGAACGGTACGCGCGCGTGGTGGTCGGCGTCGTCATCCAGCAGCGCTCGACGCACCGGACCTTCGTCGGCGTGATCAACCCGGGGCTGCGCATCCGGGAGGGCTACACCGTCCTGGCCGAGGACGACTTCGGCGACGTCCTCGGGGCCACGGCGGCGACGATCGGGGAGTTCCTACGCGACGAGTCCGGCGAGTGGACGTTCCGTCCCGGGATCCACGGCTTCGAGGACGACCCGGCGACGTTCACCCGCGACATGGGCCGGGCGCACCAGCCCTGACGTCCGGTCAGCCGGCGGTCCATCCCGGGACCGTCGGCAGCACCTTCTCGGCGACGCGGAACAGGGCCGCGTCGTCGGGCGTCGCGAAGTCCTGTCGCCAGATGGAGACTTCGAAGTAGCCGCCCCCGTCCTTCGCGTCCCGGGCGACCAGCAGGCTGCGGGCGATGCCGCCGGGGCCGCTGTCGGCCTTGGCCTTGCCGCTGCCGAGGTTGAAGCTCAGGGCGATGGTCCGGTCCGAGTAGACGACCGCCGGATGCCCGAGCACCGTCTGCGTCTCCGCGCCGGTGCCCAGGAGGTCGGCCATGTCGGCCACGCCGAGATCGTCGTCGGATGCCGAGAGCCTCAGGGAGTACGTCTTCAGGTCGACGTCCGCCTCGGGGGTGGTGCTCTTCGTGCCGTCGGCGGAGGTGAACGTGCTCTCGTTCCCGTCGGCGGTCTGCGCGTACTCGTCCGGTGTGCCGAGCAGCACGGGCAGGTCCGGGCGGTTGAGCGCCGTGCAGAGCTGGGCGCCCGAGACAGGCTTCGACGGCTTGGTGTCGTGCGTGGTCGTGCAGGCGGCCGGCCCGCGGTCGGCGGACGCCTTCGAGTCCAGGTCCAGAGCCCACAGGAGGCCCGCGAGGCCCCCTACCACCACGATCGCGGCCATCACCTGAGCCGCCGCGTTCATGGACTTCTCGGGCTCGCTCGTTGCCTTCTTGGAGTCGGCGAAATCGTCGACCATGTCCCCCACGTTCCCCACCCTGCCGTTCGCGCCGGTCGTGCGCGGGGGGAGCCTAGCCTGTGATCGTCCTGTGGGGGAACAAGTTTTCGCATTGGAGTGAAAGCCGAGGACGGCGGAGCCATGGATCGCTCCGCCGCCCTCAACAGCTGGTTCACTGCGAGCGTCAGCTGCAGCCGCTGGTCGAGCCGCAGCCCTCGCAGATGTAGCAGGAACCGGCCCGCTGCATCTTCGTACCGCACGAGAAGCACAGCGGGGCGTCGGCCTGGATGCCCAGCTGCATCTCCACCAGTTCGGCGCTGGTGTGGGCCTGCTTCGGGGCGGGCTTGGCCGCCTCGACCTCGACACGCGGCGTGGCCACGGCCTTCAGCTCCTGGGTACGCGGCGCCGACTGGGCCAGGCCCTCGACGTCGACCTCGTCATCGGAGGGCTCGTACGAGCCGGTCTCCAGGTGACGCTGACGCTCCTCGGCGGAGTGGATGCCGAGCGCGGAGCGCGTCTCGAAGGGCAGGAAGTCCAGCGCCAGGCGGCGGAAGATGTAGTCGACGATCGACTGCGCCATCCGCACATCCGGGTCGTCCGTCATACCGGCCGGCTCGAAGCGCATGTTGGTGAACTTCGAGACGTACGTCTCCAGCGGGACGCCGTATTGGAGGCCGACGGAGACTGCGATGGAGAAGGCGTCCATCATGCCCGCGAGGGTGGACCCCTGCTTGGACATCTTCAGGAAGACCTCGCCGAGACCGTCGTCCGGGTAGGAGTTGGCGGTCATGTAGCCCTCGGCGCCACCGACCGTGAAGGACGTCGTGATGCCCGGGCGGCCCTTCGGGAGGCGCTTGCGGACCGGGCGGTACTCGATGACCTTCTCGACCGTCTCGCGGATGGTCGCCTCGGCCTTCTCCGTGACCTCGACCTTCTCCTTCTCCTTGGTCTTGGCGGAGAGCGGCTGGCCGACCTTGCAGTTGTCACGGTAGATCGCGAGCGCCTTGATGCCGAGCTTCCAGGCCTCGAAGTAGATTTCCTCGACCTCCTCGACGGTCGCCGTCTCCGGCATGTTGACCGTCTTGGAGATGGCGCCGGAGATCCACGGCTGGATCGCGGCCATCATGCGGACGTGGCCCATCGGGGAGATGGCGCGCTCGCCCATGGCGCAGTCGAAGACCTCGTAGTGCTCGTGCTTGAGGCCGGGGGCGTCGATCACATTGCCGTTGTCGGCGATGTGGGCGACGATCGCCTCGATCTGCTCCTCCTGGTAGCCCAGGCGGCGCAGGGCCTGCGGGACCGTGCCGTTGACGATCTGCATCGAGCCGCCGCCGACCAGCTTCTTGAACTTCACCAGCGCCAGGTCGGGTTCGACACCGGTGGTGTCGCAGGACATCGCCAGACCGATGGTGCCGGTCGGGGCGAGGACGGACGCCTGGGAGTTACGGAAACCGTTCTTCTCGCCGAGGCGCAGCACGTCCTGCCAGGCCTCCGTGGCGGCGGCCCACACGGGGGTGTCCAGGTCGTCCACGCGGGGGGCCACGGCGTTGGCGTCGGCGTGCTGCTTCATGACGCGGTTGTGGGCGCTCGCGTTGCGCGCGTAGCCGTCGTACGGGCCGACGACCGCGGAGAGTTCGGCCGAACGCTTGTACGCCGTACCCGTCATCAGGGAGGTGATGGCACCGGCGAGGGCGCGGCCGCCCTCGGAGTCATAGGCGTGGCCGGTCGCCATCAGCAGCGCGCCAAGGTTGGCGTAGCCGATGCCGAGCTGGCGGAACGCTCGCGTGTTGTCGCCGATCTTCTGGGTCGGGAAGTCCGCGAAGCAGATGGAGATGTCCATCGCGGTGATGACCAGCTCGACGACCTTCGCGAAGCGCTCGACCTCGAAGGACTGGCTGCCCTTGCCGTCGTCCTTCAGGAACTTCATCAGGTTCAGCGAGGCGAGGTTGCAGGACGTGTTGTCCAGGTGCATGTACTCACTGCAGGGGTTCGAGCCGTTGATCCGGCCGGACTCCGGGCAGGTGTGCCAGTGGTTGATGACGTTGTCGTACTGGATGCCCGGGTCGGCGCAGGCCCAGGCGGCCTCCGCCATCTTTCGGAACAGGGCCTTGGCATCGACCTCTTCGATGACCTCGCCGGTCATCCGCGCGCGCAGGCCGAACTTGCCGCCCTCCTCGACCGCCTGCATGAACTCGTCGTTCACCCGGACGGAGTTGTTGGCGTTCTGGTACTGGACGGAGGTGATGTCATCGCCGCCCAGGTCCATGTCGAAGCCCGCGTCGCGCAGGGCGCGGATCTTCTCCTCCTCCTTCACCTTGGTCTCGATGAAGCCATCGATGTCGGGGTGGTCGACGTCCAGGATGACCATCTTGGCGGCGCGGCGGGTGGCACCACCGGACTTGATGGTTCCGGCGGAGGCGTCGGCACCGCGCATGAAGGAGACCGGGCCGGAGGCGTTGCCACCGGAGGACAGCAGCTCCTTGGAGGAGCGGATGCGGGAGAGGTTCAGGCCGGCACCGGAGCCGCCCTTGAAGATCATGCCCTCTTCCTTGTACCAGTCGAGGATCGACTCCATGGAGTCGTCGACGGACAGGATGAAGCAGGCGGAGACCTGCTGGGGCTGCGGCGTACCGACGTTGAACCAGACGGGGCTGTTGAAGCTGAAGATCTGGTGCAGGAGGGCGTACGCCAGCTCGTGCTCGAAGATCTCGGCGTCGGCGGGCGAGGCGAAGTACTTGTGGTCCTCGCCGGCCTTCCGGTACGTCTTCACGATGCGGTCGATGAGCTGCTTCAGGCTCACCTCGCGCTGCGGGGTGCCCACGGCACCGCGGAAGTACTTGCTGGTGACGATGTTGACCGCGTTCACCGACCAGAAGTCGGGGAACTCGACGCCGCGCTGCTCGAAGTTGACCGAGCCGTCGCGCCAGTTGGTCATGACGACGTCACGGCGCTCCCAGGCCACCTCGTCGTACGGGTGCACGCCGGGGGTGGTGTGGATGCGCTCGATACGCAGTCCCTTGGTCGCCTTGGTGCCCTTGGCGCGGGAACTCCGTGCCGGACCGCTCGCCGTCTCTGTCATGCCGCCTCCCTGTACGGGCTAAAACGCCCTGAAGTGCCACGATGTTCCCGAGGCACGGTGTTCTGTCTGGTGTTGCGGGCACCCAGTCACTCTCGCCCGCAACAGGTCTTCGATCGCCGCCGAACCGGCCGGACCCGGGGTCTCCGCCCGGTTTCCGGCCCGCCGATCAGTCGGCGGCGTGGGCGGGCTCGGGGACCTGGACGGTCCCCCCTCCTGGCCCGCCGTCGTCCTCCTGGCTCCCCGCGACAGCGTCCGCACGGTCGTCGTCGTCCGCGGCTGCGCGTCGGGGCTCGTCCCTGAGTTCCGCGATGGCCGCCTCGAAGTCATCGAGCGAGTCGAACGCCCGGTAGACGGAGGCGAATCGCAGATACGCGACGAGATCGAGCTCCTGCAACGGGCCGAGTATGGCCAGCCCTACGTCGTGGGTGGTCAACTCGGCGCTCCCGGTGGCCCGCACCGCCTCCTCGACCCGCTGGCCGAGTTGGGCGAGTGCGTCCTCGGTGACAGGCCGTCCCTGGCATGCCTTGCGCACGCCGTTGATGACCTTCGTACGGCTGAAAGGCTCGGTGACTCCGGACCGCTTGACCACCATGAGCGAGCACGTCTCCACGGTCGTGAAACGACGGGAGCAGTCTGGGCACTGGCGGCGCCGGCGGATCGACGTGCCGTCGTCGGTCGTACGACTGTCGACGACGCGGCTGTCGGGGTGCCTGCAGAAGGGGCAGTGCATGAACTCCAACCCTCCTCACAGCAGCATCAATAGCCTCGTTGGGCCTCTTGGGCCCCTCGAAGCAGTCCCAAGCATAGGCGATGGCCAGGGGTCCGGAGACCCGGGGGACCACAACTTCTGGGCTGTTGCTGCAATCCAAGCACTACATGTAGGGATTGGCCCATACAGACACGCCGTACGCGTGCGTGCCGCGCATATTGGCATGTGCCACGCGACCACGAAGGCGCACGGAACGCACACGCGCACAGCCGTACCGTTACGGCACATACGGAGATACCGTGAGCGCCACAAGGAGAGGGCGTGCGACTCCCGCACAGATGGGGGCCGGTTCCCGGTTGACGGGATGCCGGATGGCAGACTGGGTCAACAACCCACGAGGTCGTCACCCCGGCGGTGAAGAGTACAACAATGGGCCCCTTTGTCCGCCAGGTAGCGCGTTAGCCATACACCCAGACACATGATCAAGTACGGAGATCCGCGTTTTTTCACTCGAACGTGTGTTTGGCGCAACCTTTCGAAAGCAACTACCGTTGTCCAGCAGGGAGACCATCGAGAGGGGCCGACGTGACCACCACCGCAGACAGTGCCACCATCACTGCCCAGGACCGCTCCCAGGGCCGACTCGAGCCGGTGCATGCGATGAACGAAGCCGTGAATCCCGAGGGGCACAAGCGCTCCCTGCCGGGCCGACCTCCAGGCATCCGGGCGGACAGCTCCGGACTTACCGACCGGCAGCGGCGGGTGATCGAGGTCATCCGGGACTCCGTGCAGCGGCGCGGCTACCCGCCGTCCATGCGGGAGATCGGGCAGGCCGTCGGCCTCTCCAGCACCTCCTCGGTCGCACACCAGCTGATGGCACTGGAACGCAAGGGCTTCCTGCGCCGCGACCCGCACCGCCCGCGCGCGTACGAGGTGCGCGGCTCGGACCAGGGCGCCTCCGTGCAGCCCACCGACACCGCGGGCAAGCCCGCCGCGTCGTACGTTCCGCTGGTCGGCCGCATCGCCGCCGGTGGTCCGATCCTCGCCGAGGAGTCGGTCGAGGATGTCTTCCCTCTCCCCCGCCAACTGGTCGGTGACGGCGAGCTGTTCGTCCTCAAGGTCGTCGGCGACTCGATGATCGAGGCCGCGATCTGCGACGGCGACTGGGTCACGGTCCGCCGCCAGCCCGTCGCCGAGAACGGCGACATCGTCGCCGCGATGCTCGACGGCGAAGCCACCGTCAAGCGCTTCAAGCGCGAGGACGGCCATGTCTGGCTCCTCCCGCACAACTCCGCCTACGAGCCGATCCCCGGCGACGACGCGACCATCCTCGGCAAGGTGGTGGCGGTGCTGCGGCGCGTGTGACGGCCTAGGCGGGCGGTTCCTCGTGGGTACCGCCCTCAGACCGGGCCCCGGGACCCCTGCGCCGGTTCCGGGGCCCTGTGCTGTCCGGCCCCGGCGGCAGGTGGTTCGGGATCAGGGGTTGGCCTGGCGCGGCGCCGCGCCCAGACCTTCGAGCGGCTCTTCGCGTCGTTCATCAACCAGGGCCCCACCTACATACAGCAGTGGATGGCCAACACCTCG
>NZ_JBSFHA010000047.1:0-83771 GCF_053596855.1 Streptomyces sp. NPDC001617 | reverse complement strand
CTACAAGACTTGCTGAGGTGCTGGACCGGCACCTGCAGCACCTGCGGCCGCCCCCTCAAAACCGGCAGAACCAGAACCTAACGAAGCACTACTAGTCCTGAGGCCGCTTCAGCCGGGCCACGAACTTGTACCGGTCCCCCCGGTACACCGACCGCACCCACTCCACCGGCTCCCCGGTCTTGTCGAAGGAGTGGCGGGACAGCATCAGCATCGGCAGGCCCACGTCGGTGCCGAGCAGGCCGGCCTCGCGTGGGGTGGCCAGCGAGGTCTCGATGGTCTCCTCGGCCTCGGCGAGATGGACGTCGTAGACCTCGGCGAGGGCGGTGTAGAGGGACGTGTACTTGACGAGTGACCTGCGCAGGGCCGGGAAGCGCTTGGCGCTGAGGTGGGTCGTCTCGATGGCCATCGGCTCGGCGTTGGCCATGCGCAGGCGCTCGATGCGCAGCACCCGGCCGCCGGCGGTGATGTCGAGGAGCTCGGCGAGGCGGTCGTCGGCGGTGATGTAGCCGATGTCCAGGAGCTGCGAGGTGGGTTCGAGGCCCTGGGCGCGCATGTCCTCGGTGTACGAGGTGAGTTGCAGCGCCTGCGAGACCTTCGGCTTGGCGACGAAGGTGCCCTTGCCCTGGATGCGTTCGAGGCGGCCCTCGACGACCAGCTCCTGGAGCGCCTGGCGCACCGTCGTGCGGGAGGTGTCGAACTCGGTGGCGAGGGTGCGCTCGGGCGGTACCGGTGTGCCGGGCGACTGTGTCTCCGTCATGTCGAGCAGGTGCTTCTTCAGGCGGTAGTACTTGGGGACGCGCGCGGTACGGACGCCTGCGCCGCCCTCGTTCTCCGCACTGTTGACGTCGCTGCTCATGCTCTGCCTTCCCGGCTCCGGATGCGGGTCACTTCGTGATCCTTCTGTATACCGTCGCCGCTTGTGTTGGTCTAGTCCACGGGGCCAAGTGGTCTAGCGGACGAGATTACTCCGGCGTCGCTGATTTCGCTGGTTTCTTACTTAAAGGTTCCTGCATATGTAGGTCGCATAACAGCTGGTCAGGGCCGTTTCGACAACTCTTGACAGGTCTCGTGGTCTGGTCCAAGCTCCCCCTACTGGTCTACACCATTGGTTCAGGTCCCGGCGCATGAGCGGGGAGGTGTGGGCATCCCTGAGGAGGGTGGCGTGAAGCGCAAGCTCATAGCCGCGATCGGTATCGCGGGCATGATGGTCTCCATCGCGGCGTGCGGGGGCAACGACAAGGGTTCGTCGGGCGGGGGCACCGACGCCAAGGAGCTGACGGTCTGGCTGACCGTGGACGCCCAGAACAACTGGCCGAACCTGGTGAAGGCGGCCGACGCGGCCGTCCAGAAGGCACACCCCGGCATCAAGATCAAGCACGAGTACTACGGCTGGCCGGACAAGAACACCAAGCTCGACGCGGTCCTCGCCACCGACAAGGCGCCGGACGTGGTCGAGATGGGCAACACCGAGATGCTGAGCTACATGGTCAAGGGCGCCTTCGCCCCCGTGGACGCCTCGAAGTTCACCAACTCCTCCGCCTGGCTCGACGGCCTCAAGGCCTCCGTGACCTACCAGGGCAAGACCTACGGCGTCCCGTACTACGCCGGTGGCCGTGTCGCCAACTGGCGCAAGGACCTGTTCGCCTCGGTCGGTGCCAAGACCCCGCCGAAGACGTACGCCGCGCTCCTCTCCGACCTGGACAAGGTGCAGAAGAAGGAGGGCAGCAAGTTCTCCGCCTGGTACCAGCCCACCCGTGACTGGTACGCGGCCATGTCCTACGTCTACGACGCCGGCGGCTCCATCGCGACCGAGTCGGGCGGCCAGTGGAAGGGCAACCTCTCCTCGGCGGAGTCCATCAAGGGCCTCACCGACTTCAAGACGGTCATCGACACGTACATGCACGGTGACAAGACCAAGGACGAGTCCGACCGCTACATCGTCTACGGCCAGGGCAAGTCCGGCATGATCTTCGGTGCCGCCTGGGAGGGCGCGACCTCCGCCGACCCGAAGAACGACAAGACCGGCAAGCTCAAGGACAACCTCGAGAACTTCGTGATGCCGGGTCCGTCCGGCAAGAACATGCCGGTCTTCCTGGGCGGTTCGGACCTCGCCATCCCGGTCAAGTCCAAGGCGCAGGGCGTCGCCGCCGAGTGGATCAACGCTTTCACCGGCCCCTCCGGCCAGAAGGGCCTGATGGCCAAGGGCAACCTGCCCAACAACAAGACCGACCTCGCGACCCTGAAGAACGACCCCGCGACGGCGGTCCCGGCCACCGCGGCCGAGTCCAACTGGTTCGTCCCGATGGCGCCCGGCTGGGGCCAGGTCGAGAAGGCCCAGATCCTGCAGACCATGCTGCAGAACATCGGCACCGGCAAGGAGTCGGTGGCGGCCGCCGCGAAGGAAGCGGACGCCGCGATCGACAAGGTCATCAACACCAAGTGACCTGAGAGCAGGGCTCTGTTGCATCGGCAGAGCCCTGCTTCCCGTACGACCTGAGGGACCGCTGAGGAGCGCGCGATGAGTGCCGCAGACACCACCACCCCCGCCAAGGTGCCGCCGCCGCGGCAGGCGCCGCCACCACCGGCCGCCCCGAACAAGCCGCGCAGAAGCGGGACTTCGGGGGGCGCGGCCATCCCGTGGCTGCTGCTCGCCCCCTGTCTGCTGGTCCTCGGCCTGGTCATGGGCTATCCGCTGGTCCGCCTGGTCACCCTGTCCTTCCAGAAGTTCGGTCAGTCCCAGCTGTGGGGCTTCCAGCCGGCCGAGTGGGTCGGGTTCGACAACTTCACCGGGGTGCTGGGCGACGGCGAGTTCTGGCAGGTCGTGCTGCGCACGATCCTCTTCGCCGCCGGGGCGGTCATCCTCACCATGGTGCTGGGCATGCTGATCGCCCTGCTCCTGCAGCGGGTCTCCGGCTGGGTGAAGACGCTGATCAACATCGCGCTGGTGGCCAGCTGGGGCATGCCGATCATCGTCGCCACCACGGTCTTCAAGTGGCTGTTCGACGCCGACTACGGCATCCTCAACGCGCTGCTCAGCAAGCTGCCCGGCGTGGACCTGATCGGCCACAACTGGTTCGCGAGCGGTCCGCAGGGCCTCGCCGTCATCATGCTGCTGGTCGTCTGGGGAGCCGTCCCCTTCGTCGTCATCACCCTCAGCGCGGGACTCACCCAGGTCCCCGCCGAGTTGGAGGAGGCCGCCCGGCTGGACGGCGCGGGCCCCTGGGGCGTCTTCCGTTATGTCACCCTGCCCATCCTCAAGCCGATCATCGTGATGCTCACGACCCTGTCGGTCATCTGGGACATGGGCGTCTTCCCCCAGGTCTTCGTGATGCGCGACGGCCATCCCGAGGCGGAGTTCCAGCTCCTGACCACCTACTCCTACCAACGCGCCTTCGAGGTCAACGACTACGCGCAGGGCTCGGCGATCGCCCTGATCACCGTGGTGCTGCTGCTCGGTGTGGTCGCGGTGTACATGCGGCAGATGCTGAAGATCGGAGAGGTCGAATGAGCGCGATCACCACCGGGCGGACCCCGTCCGCCACCGGCCGGCCCCGGAAGTCGAAGGCCGGCTGGAACATCCTCGGCCTCCTTGTCTTCCTCACCGCCGGCTTTCCCGTCTACTGGATGCTCAACACGGCCATCAAGCCGGCCAAGGACACCATCGACCCCGACCCGAGCCTGTTCCCGACCGGCTTCACGCTCGACAACTTCCGCCGGGCGCTGGCGATCGCGGACTTCTGGGGCCCGGTCGGCCGCAGCCTGATCGTCTCGCTGTCGGTCGTGGTGATCGGCATCGTCGTCGGCCTGCTGGCGGCGCTCGCCATCTCCAGGTTCGCCTTCCGGGGCCGCAAGGTCGTGATCGTCGGCATCCTGGCGGTTCAGATGGTCCCGCTGGTCGCCATGATCATCCCGGTCTTCCTGCTCCTCAACGACCTGCACCAGTACGACAAGCTCTCCGGCCTGATCATCACGTACCTGACCTTCATCCTCCCCTTCACGGTGTGGACGCTGCGGGGCTTCATCGTCAACATCCCCAAGGAGCTGGAGGAGGCGGCGATGGTCGACGGCTGCTCCCGCACCGGCGCCTTCATCCGCGTGGTCTTCCCGCTGCTGGCCCCCGGCATGGTCGCCACCTCGGTCTACGCCTTCATCCAGGCCTGGAACGAGTACATCTACGCCCTCATGCTGCTCAGCCAGGAGCACCAGACGGCGACCGTCTGGCTCGGCAACTTCACCACCAAGCACGGCACCGAATACGCCCCGATGATGGCCGGAGCCACGCTGATGGCCGTGCCGATCGTCGTCCTGTTCCTCCTCGTCCAGCGCAAGATGGCCGCGGGCCTGACCGCCGGCGCAGTGAAGGGATAACGCCACCCGATGACGACATTCGCCAGCGGCACCACTGCGTCCAATGCAAAGGACAGGTTGACCCGCGACGCGCTCACGGTCCTGCAACCGGGCTTCACCGGCACCACGGCCCCCGACTGGGTCCTCCGCCGCCTCGGCGAGGGCCTCGCCGCGGTCGGCCTCTTCGGCCGCAACATCGCCACCCCTGAACAACTGACAGCCCTCACCGCCCAGTTGCGCGCCGAACGGGACGACGTCCTGGTCGCCATCGACGAGGAGGGCGGCGACGTCACCCGCCTGGAGGTGCGCACCGGATCCTCCTTCCCCGGCAACAACGCGCTGGGCGCGGTCGACGACGTCTCGCTGACCCGGGAGGTCGCCGCCGAACTGGGCCGCCGCCTCGCGGCCTGCGGAGTGAACCTCAACTGGGCCCCGTCCGCCGACGTGAACTCCAACCCGTCCAACCCGGTCATCGGCGTACGCTCCTTCGGCGCCGACCCGGCCCTGGTGGGCCGCCACACCGCGGCCTACGTCAACGGCCTCCAGTCCGCCGGCGTCGCGGCCTGCACCAAACACTTCCCGGGCCACGGCGACACGGCGGTCGACTCCCACCACGCGCTCCCGCGCATCGACGCACCCGCGGAGATCCTCGCGGAACGTGAACTGGCCCCGTTCCGCGCGGCCATCACCGCCGGCACACTCGCCATCATGACCGCGCACATCCTGGTCCCGGCCCTCGACACCGACCGCCCGGCAACGCTGTCACGTGGAGTGCTCACGGAGTTGCTGCGCGGCGAACTCGGCTACGACGGCCTGATCGTCACCGACGGCATGGAGATGCAGGCCATCGCCGGCACCTACGGCATCGAGCGGGGCAGCGTCCTCGCGATCGCCGCCGGCGCCGACGCGATCTGCGTGGGCGGCGGCCTCTCGGACGACGACACGGTACGGCGCCTGCGCGACGCCCTGGTCGCGGCGGTGCGCGCGGGCGAGCTCCCCGAGGAACGGCTGGCGGACGCGGCGGAACGGGTGCGGGCGCTGGCGCGATGGACATCGGAGGCGAGGGCGGCCCAGGCGGCGGGCGTGCCGGACGGGGTGCCCGACGGTGAAGTGGGCCTGAGCGCGGCACGCCGTGCGCTGCGCCTCACCGGCGCGGGAGGCGTCGAACTGCGGGGCACGGGCACGGACCGCGCTCGTCTCGACGGCTTCACCCCCCTCGCCGACCCGCCCTACGTCGCCGCCTTGAACCCGGTCCCGAACTTCGCGGTCGGCGACGAGACGCCCTGGGGCGTGGCGGCGGAACTCTTCCGGCTCCTCCCCGGCACGGAGACGGGCACCTTCACCGGCGACTCCGCGGGCCTCGCGGCCCTGGCCGCGGCCGGCCGCCGCCGCATCGTGGCCGTCGTCCGCGACGAACACCGCCACCCCTGGATGGCCACGGCCCTCGACACCATCCTCCGCACCCGCCCCGACACGATCGTCGTCGAAATGGGCCTCCCCCAGGCACCCCCACGAGGCGCCCTCCACATCGCCACCCACGGCGCGGCCAGGGTGTGCGGCAGGGCTGCGGCGGAGGTCATCGCGGGAACCCGCTGAGAAGTCTTTCCTTCCGGACAGCAGAAGGCGCCGATCCCCAGGGATCGGCGCCTTCGACGTGAGCTGCTCAGATCCCCTGCCAGTCCGGCTTGTTGGCGAACGTGTGCCGGAAGTAGTCCGCCAACTTCAGCTTGGACGCGGCCCCCTCGTCGACCACAACCGTCGCATGCGGATGCAACTGCAGCGCCGAGGCAGGGCACACCGCGGCCAACGGCCCCTCCACGGTCGCCGCCACCGCGTCGGCCTTGCCCTCACCCGTGGCGAGCAGGACCAGATGGCGCGCCTCGAGGATCGTCCCTATCCCCTGAGTGATCACATGGTGCGGCACCTGCGAGATGTCCCCGTCGAAGAACCGCGCGTTGTCCACCCGCGTCTGCTCGGTCAAGGTTTTGATCCGAGTCCGCGAGGCCAGCGAGGAACACGGCTCGTTGAACCCGATGTGCCCGTCCGTCCCGATCCCGAGCAACTGCAGATCGACCCCACCGGCCTCGGCCAACGCGCTGTCGTACGCCGTGCACGCCAACTGCACGTCCTCGGCCGTCCCGTCCGGCCCCATGAACGCGTCCATCCCGATCCCCAGCGGCTCCAACACCTCCCGCCGCACCACGGACCGGTACGACTCCGGATGCTCGGCCGGCAGGCCCACATACTCGTCGAGCTGGGCGACGCGGGCCCGCGAGGCATCCACCGCCCCCGACCGCACCTTGGCCGCCAGGGCCTCGTAGATGGGCAGCGGCGTCGAGCCGGTCGCCACGCCGAGCAACGCGTCGGGCTTGCGCCGCAGGAGCCGTGCCATGGCCTCGGCGATGAGCTCGCCGCCCGACCTGGCGTCCGGAACGATGACAACTTCCACGCTGGGCCTGCCGTTCTGAAGGGCTGTGTGGGCTGTGTGGGGTGTGGGGGGTGGACCGTGTGGTTTAGACCAATCTAACAGAGTTGACCCCTGTGGCCCAGGTGAAAGAGCGGCACCCCGATTCCATGCGGAAGACAGGCGCCGTTCGCCGCGGGGGAGTGAAATGGGGGCCATGACCGCCACTGCACCGGACCCCCAACGCGACGTCCCCGGCCGGATCATGGCCCGCGAGATGGCCGAGCAGCCCGCCGTGCTGCGCCGCCTCCTGGATGAGGGCGCCCCGGCCATCCGGCAGGTCGCCCAGGACATCGCCGCCCGCAACCCCCGCTTCGTCCTCCTCACCGCGCGCGGCACCTCCGACAACGCCGCGCTCTACGCCAAGTACCTCCTGGAGATCCGCCTCGGCCTCCCTTGCGGCCTGACCTCGATGTCCACCACCACGGCCTACGGCGCCCGCCCCGACCTCACCGACGTCCTGGTGATCACCGTCAGCCAGTCCGGCGGTTCCCCGGACCTGGTCGCCTCGACCCGCGCCGCCCGCGAGGCCGGCGCGATCACCCTCGCCGTCACCAACAACCCCGACTCACCGCTGGCCGGTGTCTCCGAGTACCACGTCGACGTCATGGCCGGCCCGGAGAGGGCCCTCCCCGCGACCAAGACCTATACGGCCTCCCTCCTCGCCCTGTACCTCTTCGTCGAAGGACTGCGCGGCGGCGACGGCGCCCCCGCCAAGCCGCTTCCCGACCTCGCCGAGCAGCTGCTCGCCCGGCAGGACGAGGTCCGCGCCCTCGCCGCCCGCTACCGCTTCGCCGAGCGCATGGTCATCACCTCCCGCGGCTACGGCTATCCCACGGCCAAGGAAGCCGCCCTCAAGCTGATGGAGACCAGCTACATCCCGGCCCTCTCGTACTCCGGCGCCGACCTCCTGCACGGCCCGCTCGCCATGGTCGACAACGTCTCCCCGGTCATCGCGGTCGTCACCGACGGCAAGGGCGGCGAGGCCCTCCAGCCCGTCCTCGACCGGCTGCGCGGCCGGGGCGCCGACCTGTTCGTCGTCGGCCCCGCGCACCAGGTCGAGCAGGCCTCGGCCGGCTTCGTCCTGCCCACCGAGGGCGTGGCCGAGGAGGTCCAGCCGATCCTGGAGATCATCCCCCTCCAGCTCCTGGCCTACGAGGTCACCATCGCCCGCGGCCAGGACCCCGACGCACCCCGCGCCCTGGCCAAGGTGACGGAGACCCACTGAGCCCGGCCGGGAGGCCTACGTCAGCGAACCTCCCGTCGCATCCACCCAGCTCCCCGTCACCCACCGCCCCGCGTCCGACGCGAGGAACGCCACCACGTCCGCGACGTCGGCGGACTCGCCCACCCGGCCCAGCGCGGAGAACGCTGCCGCCCGGGCCCAGCCGTCCGGACTCCCGTGCAGCAGCTCGGCCGTGTTGTCCGTGTCGATGAGGCCCGGTGCGACCGAGTTCACGGTGATGCCCCGTGGGCCCAGCACCTTGGACAGGTCGCGGGAGAGGATGTCGAGCGCGCCCTTGGTCATCGTGTAGGCCATGTTGTGCGGCATCGCGGCGGTCCGGGTCAGTCCTGACGAGATGTTGACGACCCGGCCCCCGTCCCGCAGCCGCGCCACGCCCTGCTTGACGATGAAGAACGGCGCCTTCACATTCACCGCGAAGACCCTGTCGTACTCCTCCTCGGCCATCTCCTCGATCGACGACGCCTTCCCGATACCGGCGTTGTTCACCAGGATGTCCAGCCCGTCCGCATGCCGGTCGAACTCCTCCCACAGGGCCTCCGCGTCCCCCGGGCGCCCCAGCTCCACACCGATCGCGAAGGCCGAGCCGCCGGCCGTCTCGATCGCGGCCACCGTCTCCTTCGCCGCCGACTCGTTCGTCCCGTAATGCACCGCCACTCGCGCGCCGTCGCGCCCCAGCCGCTCGGCGATCCCTCGCCCGATGCCCCTGCTCGCCCCCGTGACGAGTGCCGTCCTGCCCGCAAGCACGCCCATACCGGCGCCCCCTTCGCTCATTCCCTAGCGGTCGCTACAAAAAGACCGTACAGCGACCCGCCGACATTTCTCTAGCGTCCCTTATACAATTCACTCCATGGTGGGCAGCGAGGACACGAAGACCAAGGCCGCACCCGCATCCAAACCCCGCGGCCGCCCCCGTTCCTTCGACCGCGAGACCGCGCTGGAGAAGGCCGTCATGGCGTTCTGGGAGCACGGCTACGAGGCGACCTCCGTCTCCGATCTCACCCGCGTCATGGGCATCGGGGCGCCGAGCCTGTACGCGGCCTTCGGCGACAAGCGGGCCCTGTTCGACGAGGTCGTGACCGTCTACGGCGCCCGCTACGGCTCCTTCACCGAGCGCGCCCTCGCCGAGGAGCCCACCGCCCGCGCGGCCGTGCGGCGCACGCTGTGCGAGGCCGCCGCCGAGTACACGGCGCCGGGCCGGCCGCACGGCTGCCTCGTCATCCACGCGGCCACCAACTGCACCAGCCCCGAGGTCGAGGAGTCCCTGCGCGAGCGGCGCAACGCCAACATCGCCGCCTTCGAGAGTCGTATCCGGGCCGACGTCGCGGCGGGGGAGCTGCCGGCCGGCACCGACGTCCGCGCCCTCGCCCGGCACACCGGGGCGGTCATCCAGGGCATGTCGCAACAGGCGCGGGACGGGGCGAGTCGGGAGGAACTGGAAGCGCTCGCGGAAATTGCCATGTCCATCTGGCCCCGCACATGAACCCACACGGGTTAGGCTGCGTGGTGGATGCTAGGGCGTCCGAGCAGTTGGAGACCGGTCGGGAAATAACAACAACCAACAGGCTCCAACGCATGGACACGCGTAGTGGTCTAGTCCACAATTGAAGGAGAGACTTCCGTCTTCCCCGCACAGGAAGGCGGACCGAGGAACCGGAGCTCTCTGCCCTGACTGCCCCGGCTCCTCAACCTTCGGCCGATACCGGGACCGCACACCCCGCGGCCGATTTTGCTCCGGGCTGCGGTGCCGAGAGGGTTGAGGGTCCCTCTCAGGCGCCGCGGCCCGCGGGTGTTTTTAGGCCACCCACATACCGCCAGGTACGCTCGCACACGTGCCCTCCATGAACGAACTGGTCCGCCAGCACACCGCCCTCGACGACTCCGACCTCGAGTGGCTCCATCTGCTGGTCTCGGAGTGGCAACTGCTCTCCGACCTCTCCTTCGCCGACCTGGTCCTGTGGGTGCCCACGAGTGACGGCACCCGGTATGTGTCCGTCGCCCAGATGCGGCCGAACACCGGCCCGACCTCCTACCAGGACGACATGGTCGGCCACCTCGTCCCGCGCGGCCGCCGCCCCATGCTGGACGCGGCGCACGACGAGGGCCGGATCGTGCGTGAGGGCGACCCCGAGTGGCGCGAGGAGGTGCCGGTCCGGGTCGAGTCGATTCCGGTACGGCGGGAGGGGCGCGTCCTCGGTGTCATCGCGCGCAACACCAATCTGCTGACCGTGCGCACGCCCAGCCGCCTGGAGCTGACGTACCTCCAGAGCGCCTCGGACCTCGCGCAGATGATCGCGGCCGGCGCCTTCCCGTTCGCGAACCAGCAGATGGACATGGACGCCGCCCCGCGCGTCGGCGACGGCCTGATCCGCCTGGACGCCGACGGCATCGTCCAGTACGCCTCCCCGAACGCGCTCTCCGCCTACCACCGCATGGGCCTCGCCTCCGACCTGGTCGGCCAGCACCTCGGCAAGACCACCGCCGAACTCGCCCCGACCCGTGGGCCGGTGGACGAGGCGCTCGCCAAGGTGGCCAGCGGCTGGGCACCCCGCGAGTTCGAGATCGAGGCGCACGACGGGGTCATCCAGTTCCGCGCGATCCCCCTCAAACCCAAGGGCACCCGCATCGGTTCACTCGTCCTGCTCCGTGACGTCACCGAACTCCGGCGCCGCGAGCGCGAGTTGATCACCAAGGACGCGACCATCCGGGAGATCCACCACCGGGTGAAGAACAACCTCCAGACGGTCGCCGCCCTGCTGCGCCTCCAGGCCCGCCGCATCGACTCCGAGCGCGGCCGCGAGGCCCTCGAAGAGGCGGTACGGCGGGTCGGCTCGATCGCGATCGTGCACGAGACGCTCTCCCAGAACCTGGACGAGCGGGTGGAGTTCGACGAGATCGCCGACCGGGTGCTGGCCATGGTCGCCGAGATCTCGCCCGGCAAGGTCACCGGCCGGCGCAGCGGCCGCTTCGGCATCCTCGACGCCGAGGTCGCCACCCCGCTCTCCATGGTCCTGACCGAGATCCTGCAGAACGCCCTCGAACACGGCTTCCGCGAGGGCGACACCGGCACGGTCGAGGTCTCGGCCGTCCGTGGCGGCACGACCAAGGAGGCCCGCCTGCTCGTCACCGTCCAGGACGACGGCGTCGGCCTGCCCGAGGGCTTCGACCCGCACACCGACGGCAACCTCGGTCTGCAGATCGTACGGACGCTGGTGGAAGGGGAGTTGGGCGGCGCGTTCGACATGGTGCCGGCGCCGGAGCGGGGGACCCGGGTCATCCTGGACGTACCGGTGCGCGCCCACAAGTAGCCCCCGACAGCCGTGGTGCGCACGGCAGGAGTCCCGGGACAGCAAAGAGCCCCGGATCCGAAGATCCGGGGCCACTCGCTCGTTGCTGCTCTATTGCTAGGCGCACCGGGGGCACTGCGCGCTGCGGCTCGGGGGCGGGAGATGCGTACTCGCTGTACGCGCCGCCAAGCTCAGGCTTGGGTGGGGCGGGTGTGTCAGGCGGAGGCCTGACGGGCACGGTTGCGGGCGGCACGGCGCTTCATGGCGCGACGCTCGTCCTCGCTGAGACCACCCCAGACGCCGGAGTCCTGGCCGGACTCGAGCGCCCACTGCAGACACTGATCCATGACGGGGCAGCGACGGCAGACGGCCTTGGCTTCCTCGATCTGCAGCAGCGCAGGACCGGTGTTGCCGATGGGGAAGAAGAGCTCGGGGTCTTCCTCGCGGCAAACGGCGTTGTGACGCCAGTCCATGGCTGCTACCTCTCCTTGGTATTACGTGCAAGTTGCTTGTGAATGTGAACGCTTTCACGAATCCCTCAACAAGTGAAGGGCCACCAGCCAGTTTCCCTGGCGAGGTCCTGTGATTCGAAGAGGGGTTCCGGTGGTCTGTGGACGCTGGTGTTGCGGGCTGTCCCGACCGCCACGTAGAGACTCGCAAACCTCAGCGGCGGATACAACCCCTACCGGAAAGTTTTTTTTGATTCCTCGGTGTCGACTACATCACAGCCGTACTTCCATGGGGTGGATCCTGGCCTAAACGTTCGAGTGAAAGGACTTCAGCCCTTTCTGCTCACACAATCACACGCAGTGCACGGCGTACGCCTGTGAACGTCACGCTGGTACGCAGTCCGAGGTGGTCGCCGTCCATCTGAAGGGGGAGGGGGGCCTTCGAATGCAAGGTGAACTGGTCCAGGTCGTGCAGGGTCACCGCATGCTTGCCCTGAGGGCCGCGCTCGGGGGACGAAGTGAGCAACTGTGTGGCATATCGGGCGGCCAGGACCGTGGACATACGGCTGAGAGCGAGTACGTCGAGCCCGGTATCGAACGAGGCCTTAGGCGTCGCGTACACCGGACGATTGCCCAGATACGTCCACGGCGAGGTGTTGCAGATTATGGACAGCACCAGATCGGTCACCGGTTCCTGGCCGGGCCGTTCCAGCGTGATGGAGCCGTGGCGCTTGTTGGGCTCCTGCAGGAACTGGCGTGCCACCTGGCGCAGATAAAGGGCGTGCGTGGATTTCTTGCCCTGCTCGCGCTGCTGCTCGACCCGCCCGACCACGCCCGCGTCGAAGCCCAGGCCCGCGCAGAACGTGAACCACCGCTCCGGCACCGCCTCGTCCTCGGTGCCCGGCGTGCCCGCCGCGAGGCCCATGCCGACCGTGCGTTCGCTGCCCTCGCTCAGGGCGCTGAGCAGGGCGCCGGTCGCCTCGACGGCGTCGTTGGGCAGGCCCAGGGCGCGGGCGAAGACGTTGGTGGAGCCGCCGGGGACGACGGCGAGGCGGGGGAGGCCCTCCGGGTTGGGGCCCGCGTGCAGCAGGCCGTTGACCACCTCGTTGACCGTGCCGTCGCCGCCGAGGGCCACGACCAGGTCGATGTCCTCGCTGTCGGCCGCCTGCCGGCCCAGGTCACGCGCGTGGCCGCGGTATTCGGTGGTGACCGCCTCGAGCTTCATCTCGCTCGCGAGCGCGTGGATCAGCACATCGCGCGTACGTGCGCTTGTGGTGGTGGCTGCCGGGTTGACAACGAGAAGTGCACGCATGAGTTGCAGCGTACCTACTGGGGGGTACCGGGCACAGGCCGAGGTGTGGATCAGGTAAGAGGCGGGGCGTGAGTCTCACCACGAGGGTCGCTCTCAACCTTGCCGCGAGGCCCCGCGTCCCCCGGATCGGCCGTCCCGTCCCCAGGGCTACCCTTCAGGGGTGACCAGTGAGCAGACCCCCGCCACCGAGGAAGACACCGGCCCCCGCCCGCGCCGCCTGACCTACGCGGCCGCGCTCGCCGCGCTGGAGGGCCTGGCGCTGTTCGCCGGGGGCGTCTGGATGCTCGTGGAGGGTCTCGCGGGCGATCCGGACGACCGCGGCTCCGCCGTCACCGGCGGCATCACGCTGATCGTCCTCGCCCTGCTCCCGCTGCTCGCCGCACGCGGGCTGCTGGCACAGAAGAGCTGGAGCCGGGGCCCGGCCGTGATCACGCAGATCATGGCGCTGCCGGTGGCCTACAACCTGCTGCAGGCCGACAGCGTGGCCATCCCGGCGGGCATCGCGCTGGCGGTCGTCGCCGTCGCGTCCCTCGTCCTGCTGGTCAATCCGGCCACGACCCAGGCCCTCGGCATCAAGGGTCCGGGCCGTGCGCAGGACGGGAAGCAGTAGGCGTACGAGGCCGAAGCCGCCGTAGGACTACTCCTCGACCAGGAGCTTCTCCCGCAGCTGGGCCAGGGTTCGGGCCAGCAGGCGGGAGACGTGCATCTGGGAGATGCCGACCTCCTGGGCGATCTGCGACTGGGTCATGTTGCCGAAGAAGCGCAGCAACAGGATCCGCTTCTCGCGCGGCGGGAGGTCCTCGAGGAGGGGCTTGAGGGACTCGCGGTACTCGACGCCCTCCAGGGCCTCGTCCTCGGCGCCCAGGGTGTCCGCGACCGCCGGGGACTCGTCGTCCGTGTCGGGGACGTCCAGGGACAGCGTGGAGTACGCGTTGGCCGACTCCAGGCCCTCCAGGACCTCCTCCTCCGAGATGGCGAGCTTCTCGGCGAGTTCGTGGACCGTGGGGGAGCGGCCGTGCTGCTGCGAGAGCTCCGCGGTCGCCGTGGTGAGCGCGAGGCGCAGCTCCTGGAGCCTGCGCGGGACGCGCACCGCCCAGCCCTTGTCGCGGAAGTGGCGCTTGATCTCGCCGACGACCGTCGGGGTCGCGTACGTCGAGAACTCGACACCGCGGTCCGGGTCGAAGCGGTCGACCGACTTGATCAGGCCGATGGTGGCGACCTGGGTGAGGTCGTCCAGCGGCTCGCCGCGGTTGCGGAAGCGGCGCGCGAGGTGCTCGACCAGCGGCAGGTGCATACGGACCAGCCTGTTGCGCAGTTCCGCGTACTCGGCGCTGCCGTCCTTCAGCCCCCGCAGCTCGACGAACATCGCGCGGGCCCCGCTGCGGTCCTGTGCGTCGTGCTGCGTGGCCTGCTGCACGCTCTGCGCGCCGCCCTGCTGATCGTCTCGCTCGTGCTCGCTCATCGTCCCGCCCGTTGTCCTTCGCCGAGCCCTCGCCTGCGGCCGGCCCGGGGTGGTGGCCCCGCTCCGGTCGTCCTCAGGCGCGCTCGGCGCGGCACCTTCCCGATCCCGCTGCCCGTCGTCCAGGAAGCCGGCCGCCGTGTCGTCGGCTTCGTCCTCCGGATGCGGCCGGGCCTGCTCGGGGATGCCGGCCGCGCCGTCCGTGCCATTGACGGCGTCCCCAATGCGTCGGGACCCGCCTGTGCCCTCGGCCGGCAGCTCCCGTGTGCCGCGCTCTTCGTCACGCACCGGCCCGTCCCCTGTCCTCACGCCGGCCCGGGTCCCGCGCCGCGCTGTTTGTAGAGGCTGATCGAAACGGTTTTGTCCTCGTCCACGGCGGAGGAGACCTTGCCCGCGAGAGCGGACAGGACGGTCCAGGCGAAGGTGTCCCGCGAGGGGGCGTGACCGTCCGTGGTCGGGGCCGAGACGGTGACCTCGAGAGAGTCGTCGACAAGCCGGAAGACGCAGCTGAGCACCGAGCCGGGCACGGCCTGCTGAAGCAGGATCGCGCAGGCCTCGTCCACCGCGATGCGCAGGTCCTCGATCTCGTCGAGGGTGAAGTCCAAACGGGCCGCGAGGCCGGCCGTGGCCGTCCGCAGCACCGACAGGTAGGCACCCGCTGCCGGCAGCCGGACTTCCACGAAGTCCTGGTTCGCCGCGGGCTCGCCTGCGATCTGGGACACCCTCACCTCCAAGGTGGTACAAGCTATTCAGGGCCGAGGGTCGCCCCCCGGGGTAACGCGAAGTGTGGTTCAGCGGTGACGCTATCGCGCTCTCAACTTTCCTGTCCCCGGGACCCCAACCCCTTGCCGTCACTCACAGTAAAACTGTGGACACGCTCCGTGTCTAGAGGTCTGCGGCTCCAATTGGGAAGAACGCGCGCCGGGTTGACGTACCCAGACGTCAGACGGTCGAACCGTCCCAATCGGCGGCCGCACCCGGTCCTCAAGAGTCACACATGTACAGGGTCACACGAGTACGTGGTCCTCGAAGCACCAACGCCAGTTCTCGCCGGGCTCGAACGTCCGCATGATCGGATGGCCGGAGTCCTTGTAGTGCTCCGTGGCATGCCGTCCCGGAGAGGAGTCGCAGCAGCCGACGTGGCCGCAGGTGAGGCACAGCCGGAGCTGTACCGGGTGCGTGCCGTCCCGCAGACACTCCGGGCACGTCTCGTTGAGCGCCTCGGGTTCCGGGTGAGGCAGCGCGTCGGCGTGCGTGCACTGTTTCATGATTGCCAGGTTACGACGCGCGCGCGAATGACCGCGCGGAAAATCGAGGGCGGGCGGACGGCGATGAACGAGGGCGGGCGAGGGTCATGGACGTGATGCCACTGCTGTTGCTGGTGGCGGCCAGTACCGCGATCGCGGCGGCGGCCCGGCGCACCCCGGTGCCGGCGCCGCTGGTGCTGGTGGCGGTGGGGCTGGTGGTGTCGACGATCCCGGGGATGCCGGACTACACCCTGGACCCCGAGATCGTGCTCCCTCTCGTCCTGCCCCCGCTGCTGCACAAGGAGGGCGTCGAGAGCTCGTACCTCGACCTGCGGGCCTCGATGCGCCCGGTGGCCCTGCTCTCGGTCGGCTACGTGCTCTTCGCGACCTTCGTGGTCGGCTGGGCCGCCTATCTGATCGTCCCCGGACTGCCGTTGCCGGCGGCCCTGGCGCTGGGCGCGGTGGTGGCGCCGACGGACGCGGTCGCCGCGGCGGCGGTGGCTCGCAGAGTCGGCCTCCCCTCCCGCATCACCACGATCCTGCAGGGCGAGTCCCTCCTCAACGACGCGACCGCGATCACCGCGTACCGGGTCGCCGTCGCGGCCGCGGTCGGCGAGGGCGCGTCCTGGATCGGCGGCATCGGCGAGTTCCTGCTGGCGGCGGTGGGCGGAGTGGTGGTCGGCCTCATCCTCATGGCCCCCATCCACTGGCTGCGCACGCACGTGAAGGAGGCCCTCCTCCAGAACACCATGTCGCTGTTGATCCCCTTCGTCGCCTACGCCGTCGCCGAGCAGGTGCACGCCTCCGGTGTCCTCGCGGTCGTGGTCGTCGCCCTCTACATCGGACACCGCGCGTACGAGGTCGACTTCGCCACGCGCCTCCAGGAGGAGGCCGTCTGGAAGGTGGTCGCGTTCGTCCTCGAATCGGCGGTGTTCGCGCTGATCGGACTGCAACTGCCGGTGGTCCTCAGAGGCCTCGGGGCGTACGAGGGCTTGGACGCCGCCTGGTACGCGGTCGCCCTCTTCCTGGTGGTCGTGGTCGCGAGGTTCGTCTGGGTCTACCCGGGCACCTTCGTCCCCCGCCTCCTCTTCGCGCACATCAGGGAACGCGAGGAGAACCCCACCTGGAGAGGCCCGATCGTCACGTCCTGGGCGGCGATGCGAGGCGTGGTGTCCCTGGCCATCGCCTTCTCCATCCCCCTCACGGTCCACGGCGGCGCCCCCTTCCCCCAGCGCAACCTGATCCTCTTCCTGACCTTCACCACGGTCATCGGCACGCTGGTGGTGCAGGGCCTCACCCTGGCCCCGCTGATCCGCCTGCTGAAGTTCCCCGCCCGCGACGCCCAGGCCGAGACCCTCGCGGAGGCCAACGCCCAGGCCCAGGCCTCCCGGGTCGCCGAACAGCGCCTCGACGAACTCCTCGCCGACGAACGCAACACCATCCCCCCACCCCTCGCCGACCGCCTCCGCCAGGTGATGGAACGCCGCCGCAACGCCGTCTGGGAACGCCTCGGCCAGACCAACCCGGTCACCGGTGAGTCCGTCGACGACACCTACCGCCGCCTCTCCCGAGAGATGATCGGCGCCGAACGCGCGGTGTTCGTACGCCTCCGGGACGGCCGCTACATCGACGACGAGATGCTGCGAACACTGCTGCGCAGGCTGGACCTGGAGGAGGCGGCGGCTTACCGGGAGACGACGTGAGGGGTCCTCGGGCCGGGGGAGGGCGGGAGGCTCGCTCGTGGGAGGGCGGGCCGACGGTTTCGGCGTCAGGGGCGGGCTGCGGGGCCTGCGGAAGGCCGGCTGAAGGTTCTGTCCACGGGGGACGGCGTGCGAGAGGGCTAGCCGGGCGGGAGCCGTTCCGACGGGGCCGCCTACGGAAACGGCCGTCCCGTGATCACGGCGGCCACGGTCGCACCCCGCACGAACGCCCCCTCCTCCGCAAGAGCAACAAGTCCATACAGCGACTTGGCGACATACAGACGCTCGACCAGCACCCCATGACGCTGCTCGAAGTCCTCGGCGAAGGTGTCGAGTTCGGAAGGCACGCGCGCGTAGCCGCCGAAATGGAAGCGGTCGTCGAGTGACCAGTGGCCGCGCCGGGAGCCGAAGGCGCGCCTCTGCAGCTCCTCTATGCCGGCGGTCAGGAAGCCGCCCTTGAGGACCGGTATCCCGAGGGCGCGCTGGTCAGGGCCGATTCCGGCGGCCAGACCGGCCAGTGTGCCGCCGGTTCCGCAGGCGAGGGCGACGACGTCGGCCTCGCCGCGCAACTCCTCGCCCAGGGCCTGACATCCGCGCACCGCCGCGGAGTTGCTCCCGCCCTCCGGGACGACATACGCCCCCTCGGCACCGGCCGCCCGCAGCACGCGCGCGAGGGTGTCGGGTGCGGTCTTGTGGCGGTACGTCGACCTGTCGACGAAGTGCAGCCGCATGCCGTCGGCGGCGCACCGGGCCAGGGAGGGGTTGAGGGGGCGGTCGGCGAGTTCCTGGCCGCGGACCACACCGACGGTGGGGAGACCGAGGAGACGCCCGGCGGCGGCCGTGGCGCGGAGGTGGTTGGAGTAGGCGCCGCCGAAGGTGAGGACGGTGCGACCGGCCGCGGCCTCGAGGTTCGGAGCGAGCTTGCGCCACTTGTTGCCGACCAGCTCCGGATGGATGAGGTCGTCGCGCTTGAGCAGGAGACGGAGACCGTGGCGGGCGAAGCGGGGGTCCGACACTTCCTGCAGGGGGGAGGGGAGGCGGGGGTGCAGGGTGTCGGGGCTGGTCACGGGATCATTGTGACGCCGGTCGGAAAAGCCTGCGCCGCACCGTACAGAGTCGTTCTCTCTGCCCACCCGTCCGGTGATCCATTCCCGCTCTTTCGGGTAATACCACCGGCACGCTCCGTGAGGAAGGCTTGATCGTGCAGATCGCAATGCGCGGCGCTTTCAGGCGTCGGCGCATCATCGGGAGGGCATTTCTCTATGTCGGTAGGCGAAGAGGTCCGTACGGAGCAGGGCAAGCCGCAGCAGAGTCTCGGCACGGCCGCCGCGCGGAACCTGGCCACCACGACCAAGTCCGCACCCCAGATGCAGGAGATCAGCTCCCGCTGGCTGCTGCGCATGCTGCCCTGGGTCAATGTGCAGGGCGGCACGTACCGGGTGAACCGGCGACTGACGTACGCCGTGGGGGACGGCCGTATCACGTTCGTGAAGACCGGCGGCCGGGTCGAGGTGATCCCCGCCGAACTGGGCGAACTGCCCGCCCTGCGCGACTACGAGGACGAGGAGGTGCTGGCGGAGCTCGCCCAGCGCTGCCGGCAGCAGGAGTTCCCGCCGGGTTCGGTGATCGCCTCCTTCGGCAGCCGGGCCACCGAGGTCCATCTGCTGGCGCACGGCAGGGTGGAGAAGGTCGGCACGGGCCCGTACGGCGACGACGCGGTCCTCGGGGTCCTCGCGGACGGCGCCTACTTCGGCGAGTCGGCCCTGCTGGACCCGGACGCCATCTGGGAGTACACGGCCCGCGCGGACACCGCGTGCACGGTCCTGATCCTCTCCCGCCAGGACGTCGAGCGGGTGGCGGAGCGCGCCGACTCCCTGCGCGAGCACCTCCAGCGGCAGAGCGCGGTCCCCGAGCAGAGCACCAACAAATACGGCGAGCGGGAGATCGAGCTCGCGGCCGGCCACTCCGGCGAGCCGGACATCCCGCACACCTTCGTCGACTACGAGAGCAGGCCCCGCGAGTACGAGCTGAGCGTCGCCCAGACCGTGCTGCGCATCCACTCGCGCGTGGCCGACCTCTACAACCAGCCCATGAACCAGACCGAGCAGCAACTCAGGCTGACGGTCGAGGCGTTGAAGGAGCGCCAGGAGCACGAGCTGATCAACAACCGCGAGTTCGGGCTGCTGAACAACTGCGAGTACGACCAGCGGCTGCAGCCGCACGACGGTGTGCCCAGCCCCGACGACCTGGACGAGCTGCTCAGCCGGCGGCGCGGCACCAAGTTCCTGCTGGCGCACCCGCGCGCGATCTCGGCGATCGGGCGTGAACTCAACAAGCGCGGCCTGGTCCCCGAGACCATCGACGTGGCCGGCAACCGCATCCCGACCTGGCGGGGCGTGCCGATCTACCCGTGCAACAAGATCCCGGTCAGCGAGGCCCGGACCAGCTCGATCATCGCGATGCGTACCGGCGAGGCCGAGCAGGGCGTCATCGGCCTGCAGCAGACCGGCATCCCGGACGAGATCGAGCCGAGCCTGTCCGTGCGCTTCATGGGCATCAACGAACAGGCGATCATCAAGTACCTGGTGACGGCGTACTACTCGGCCGCGGTCCTGGTCCCGGACGCGCTCGGGGTCCTGGAGAACGTCGAGATCGGCCGCTGGAGGTGACGTTTCTGCACCTGGGAGCCGTGTCCCCGCCCGCCGAGAGGGGTAGACCTCGATCGAATGCGACCGGCCGGAGCGCGAGCGCCACCGTCCGCGGACTGACCGAGGGGGACCCCATGGCCGAGTTCTTGACGGAGACGCCGAAGCATCCCGCGGAGTCACCGCCTTCCGCCACATCACTCGACGGTCACGAGGCCGCGGCGATCCTGGAGCGCACCCGCGCGTCGGTCGACCCCGAACTGCGCACCGCCATCGACTCGTTGCCCGGATCCATGCGCCGGATCGCGCTCTACCACTTCGGCTGGGAGCACGCGGACGGCACACCGGCGGCGGGCAACGCGGGCAAGGCGATACGCCCCGCGCTCGTCCTCACCGCGGCCGCCGCGCTGGGCGGACCAAGAGCGAGTGAGGCGGCCGTACGGGCAGCGGCGGCCGTGGAGTTGGTGCACAACTTCACGCTGCTGCACGACGACGTGATGGACCGTGACACCACCCGCCGACACCGCCCCACCGCCTGGACGGTGTTCGGCGACGCGGACGCGATCCTCGCCGGGGACGCCCTTCAGGCGCTGGCCCTCGGGCTGCTCGCCGAGGACCCGCACCCGGCGGCCACGGCGGCCACCGCCCGGCTCGCGGCCTGCGTCGTCGAGCTGTGCGCCGGCCAGCACTCGGACACGGCGCTGGAACGGCGCCACCCCGGCGAGGTCACCCTCGACGAGGTGCTCACCATGGCCGAGGCCAAGACGGGCGCGCTGCTGGGCTGTGCTTGCGCGCTGGGCGCGCTGTACGCGGGGGCCGGGGAGGAGGACGTGGAGGCGCTGGACGCGTTCGGCCGCCAGGCCGGGCTCGCCTTCCAGCTGATCGACGACGTCATCGGCATATGGGGCGACCCGCGCCGCACCGGCAAACCGGCCGGAGCCGACCTCGCGGTCCGTAAGAAGTCCCTCCCGGTCGTCGCCGCCCTGACCTCGGGCACACCGGCGGCGGCGGAACTGGCGGCGCTGTACGAAGTGCCGTACGAGAAAGCGGACGACGAGGGACTCGCGCGGACGGCGCTGGCCGTCGAGGAGGCCGGCGGGCGGGACTGGGCGCAGGTCCAGGCCGCCGACCGGATGGCCCGGGCGATGCACGAGCTGTCCCACGCGATCCCCGACCCGGAGGCGGCGGGCGGACTGCTGGCGCTGGCGGAGTTCGTGACGCGGCGCAGCAGCTGACCGGACGCCGAGGACACCGGAGCCCGCCCGACCGTGCGGCTCCTGACCCCGCACGGCCACGCAGGGCTCCGGCAAGGGCGGGTCCCGCACATCCCCACGGTGTGCGGGCCCCGCCCGCTCTTCTTTCCGGCCCGGGTGTCGGACCCGCGAGGTAGGCTCAACCTCCTTGAGATCAAGGTCGATTGAGAGGCGGGGGCACGAGCATGGGCGTGGCGATCCGGACGGCGGACGAGAGCGATCGCGAGCTGGTCGTCCGGCTGCTGGACGAGGCCTTTCGGGACGATCCGGTGAGCAACTGGGTCTTCCCCGGGGACGAGTACTTCCGTACGACGCACCACAGGATGATGGCCGCCTTCACGGAGATCGCGCTCGCCGAGGGCCGTGTCGACGTCACCGAGGACGGCAGCGCATGCGCGCTGTGGCTGACGGTGCCCGCCGATGCCCACGACGCCGACGACGAGGGGCCCGCCCACCTGCGTGCCGCCGTCGACCCCGACAACGAGCGCGTCGAGCTGATCGGTCGCCTCACCGCCGGCATCCACCCCGCGGGCCGCGCCCACGAGTACCTGTGGATGATCGGCGTGTCACCGGACCGCCACGGCGAGGGCCTCGGCACCGCGCTGATCCAGCACGTCCTCGACCGCTGCGACCGCGACGGCCTGCCCGCCTATCTGGAGGCCAGCAACGCCCGCAGCCGCGCCCTGTACGAGCGCCTCGGCTTCGCGCTCACCGGCCGCCCCCTCGACCTCCCGAACGACGGCCCGAGCATGTGGCCGATGTGGCGCGAGCCCCGGACGCGCTAGGCACCCGGACAGGCCCACGGCCGCACGGCGCGGGCATGCCGAGGTTCGGCGCCGGCTTCACCCTCACCGACTTCGCGCTGGAGTCGGTGCGCACGCCCGGCAACGGCGTCCTCGTCCGCGCATACGCGCGCGGGCGGTGACGGGCCTACCCTGAGGGCATGGACAGCTCAGAAAACGTCTGTCCGGTCTGCGGACAGTCCGTGGCGACGGTCGTCAAGCGGCACAAGACCCTGGGCGCCTGGGTCCCGCGGTGGGTGCCGGGTCCCTGTCGCAATCCCGAGTGCGAGGCGTACGTCCCCGAGAGCGGCGAGGCCGACCGGAAGCCCGGAAAGACCGTCGCGGAAAATTCCTGAACTTCCGTGCCGAGAAGTGTCGAGAACCCCCGCCCGGCTCCGACGTCCCCTGTGAGAGCCGCCCACCGAGGGCGGCACCCACCGAAGGAGCGGACTCATGAAGTACCTGGTCATGGTGCAGTGCACGCAGGCGGACTACGAGGGCATGCGCGGCAGGGCCAACGCGACCTCCCCGGCCTGGAGCCAGGAGGACGTCCAGGCCATGTACGCCTTCATGGGCGCCATCAACGACGACCTCGCCGAGACCGGCGAGCTGATCGACGCACAGGGCCTGGTCGAGCCGGCACGGACCCGCCAGGTCGGCCTGGGCGAGGACGGCAAGCCGGTGATCACCGACGGCCCGTACGGCGAGACCAAGGAGCTGCTGGCCGGCTACTGGGTCCTGGACTGCGCGAGCCTGGACCGCGTCACGGAGATCGCCGAGCGCGTCATCCAGTGCCCCCAGCCGGCCGGGGCGAGGAACTACCCCGTGGTGATCCGGCCCATCGACGACGGTTCCGCCGCGGACGTCTGAGCGGCACATGGGCACGACCCCCGACGTCGAGGACCTGCTGCGCCTGCACGCACCGCAGGTCCTCGGCGCGCTGGTCAGGCGGTACGGCCATTTCGACGCGGCCGAGGACGCCGTACAGGAGGCCCTGCTCGCGGCGGCCGGGCAGTGGCCCTCGGCCGGGGTTCCGGACAACCCGCGCGGCTGGCTGATCAAGGTGGCCTCGCGGCGGCTGATGGACACGCTGCGGTCCGAGGAGGCGCGGCGGGCGCGGGAGGAACGGGCGGCGGCGCTGGACCTGCGGGTGTCCGGGGCGGACCGAGCGCCCCGCGAGGACGACACCCTGACCCTCCTCTTCCTGTGCTGCCACCCGGACCTGACCCAGCCCGCCCAGATCGCCCTCACCCTGCGCGCGGTGGGCGGTCTGACGACGGCCGAGATCGCCCGCGCGCACCTCGTTCCCGAGGCGACCATGGCGCAGCGGATCAGCCGGGCCAAGCAGAAGCTGCGAGGCGTTCGTTTCGGCAGGCCGGACGGGTGGGAGAGCCGCCTGCCCGCCGTGCTCCACACCCTCTACCTGATCTTCAACGAGGGCTACACGGCGACGTCCGGCGCCAG
The DNA here is from genome assembly GCF_053596855.1 of Streptomyces sp. NPDC001617. NCBI lineage: Bacteria > Bacillati > Actinomycetota > Actinomycetes > Kitasatosporales > Streptomycetaceae > Streptomyces > Streptomyces sp. NPDC001617. Next base: position 60,119 of record NZ_JBSFHA010000047.1, on the reverse strand, counting down.
CCTGCAACGCCGTGACCTGGCCGGCGAGGCGATCCGGCTGACCCGCATCGTCCACCGTCTGCTCCCCGAGGCCGGCGAGGTGGCCGGTCTGCTGGCCCTGATGCTGCTCACCGACGCCCGCCGGGACGCCCGTACCGGACCGCACGGCGAGCTCGTGCCGCTCGACGAGCAGGATCGGGCGCGCTGGGACAGGGCGGCGGTCGAGGAGGGCGTCGCGCTGGTCACCAGGGCGCTGTCGCAGGGGCGGGCGGGCCCGTACCAGCTGCGGGCCGCCATCGCGGCCGTGCACGACGAGGCGCCGTCCGCCGGGCAGACCGACTGGCAGGAGATCCTCGGCCTGTACGAGGTGCTGGTCCGTCAGGTCCCCGGTCCCGTCGAACGGCTCAACCGCGCGGTCGCCCTCGCGATGGTCGACGGCCCGTACGCCGGGCTCGCGGAACTGGCCCTGCTGGAGCCGGGGTTGGGCCACCGCCTGGACGCGGTGCGGGGCCACCTGCTGGAGCGGGCGGGTGCGTACGAGGAGGCGCGGACCGCCTACGCGTCGGCCGCCGAGCAGACCCTCAGCCTCCCCGAGCAGCGCTACCTCCACGGGCGGGCGGCACGTCTGGGCCCGTAACGTGACCGCATGACCGACCACACCCACATCCTGCATCTCACGGAGCGCGCCCTCTGGGACGCGGCCCGGGCGAAGGGCACGTACGAGATCTCCACCCGCGGCCGCACCCTCCAGGAGGAGGGCTTCATCCACTGCTCCACCCGAGCCCAGCTCCCGGGAACGGCCCGCCGATTCTTCGACGGCCTCGACGACCTGGTGGTCCTGGTCATCGACCCGGCCCGCCTCGACGCACCGCTGAAGTACGAGTCCAACAAGCCCGGCGGGGAGGAGTTCCCGCATGTGTACGGGCCGATACCGGTGGCCGCCGTGGTGGATGTGGAGCCGTGGGCGTGACCGGCTTATCGCGCCGGAAGGCGTGGCGGTGGGCCGTGACGGTGTGGGCGGTCGCGGTGGCCGTCGGGGGCGGGCTGACGCTGTGGCTGCAGGACTCGACGGAGCCTCCGCCGCCGGCGGGCTGGGAGGACGCGACCCCGACCCCGACCCCGACGCCGTCCGCCGAATTGCTGCCGGGCACCGACTGCCCCACGCCGACGACCGCGGACGGCGCGGTCATCGTCCTCTGCGCGGTCAGTACCGGCTAGAAGGCGCCCCGCCCGTCTCCGGGTCCCGCCCCGTCAGGCAGTACAGCCCGCCCGCCGGATCCCGCATCACCGTCCAGTCGGCGCCCCTCGCCACGAACTCGGCGCCCAGTTCCTCGTGTCGGGCCCTTGTCGCCTCGATGTCGGCGCAGGCCAGGTCGAGGTGGGCGGTCGTCTCCCGTTCCTCGCCCAGGCGTTGGAGGAGGATACGGACCGGGAGGTCGGGGCCGGGCCTGACGAAGTGGAACTCGGGGAGGGAGCTGGGGACCGACTCCCAGTCGGGCAACAGGGCGCTCCAGAAGGCGACTTCGGTGTCGTAGAGCGAAGGCGCGATGTCGATGCAGACCTGGTCGAGGCGGGTGCCGTGCACGACGGGCGGGCGGACCGAGTCGCCCTGCCTCCGCGGGGCGGCGCAGAACAGCTGCCCGGCGGGCGAGCGGAGCACCGCCCACTGCTCGTGCGGGGTGACCAGTTGCGCCCCCAGTCCCAGCGCCGACTCCACGAACACCGGAAGGTCCTCGACGTCGAAGTCGAGATGCGCGCCGCCCGCGCCCGCGACGACCCCCTGCACCTTCAGACAAGCGTCGGCCTTCTCCGGCAGGAGGGTCACGAACTCCTGCCGCTCACCCCGGAGTTCGGACAACCGGGTGTCCGTGACCGCCGTCCAGAACGCGCAGGCACGGTCGAAGAGGTCGAGGGGCCGGTCTATGAAGGCGTATGTCCACAGGACCCGTCGGCTCATCCCTTCCGCTCCATGAACCGCAGCATGTTCCCCGCCGGATCCCGGAACGCGCAGTCCCGCACCCCGTACGGCATGTCCGTCGGTTCCTGGATCACCTCCGCGCCGGACTCCTGGACGCGGGCGAAGAGGGCGTCGCAGTCCTCGGTGGTGAAGTTGACCCCGCGCAGCATGCCCTTGGCCAGCAGCTGCTCCATCGCCTCACGGTCGGCCGGGGAGAGGTCGGGGTTGGCCGCGGGCGGCTCCAGGACGATCGACACGTCCGGCTGCAGCGGCGACCCCACGGTCACCCAGCGCATCCCCTCGTACTTGACGTCGTTGCGGATCTCCAGGCCCAGGACGTCGCAGTAGAAGGTGACGGCCTTGTCGTGGTCGTCGACGGCGATGAAACAGTTGCTCAGTTTCAGGTCCATGGGTCCAACCTAAGGTCGACAGCGGCGTTATGTCCGTCTGGGGCGGGTGTACGCGCGTGCCACGCACGGCGGGATCTCCGCGCTCTCCTCGTGCGAGCGGGCCCGGTAGGAGCTCGGCGTCTCGCCCACCAGCTCGGTGAAGCGGGCGCTGAAGGAGCCGAGGGAGGTGCAGCCGACCGCCATGCAGACCTCGGTGACGGTGAGGTCGCCGCGGCGGAGCAGGGCCTTGGCGCGTTCGACGCGGCGGGTCATGAGATAGCCGTACGGGGTCTCGCCGTAGGCCTCGCGGAAGCTGCGCTGGAAGTGGCCCGACGACATCAGGGCGGTGCGGGCGAGGGCGGGCACGTCGAGGGGCTCGGCGTACTCACGGTCCATGCGGTCGCGCGCCTGTCGCAGACGTACCAGATCCTCACGGTTCACCACGTCAGGATCGCACGATCCTCACCGGCCGGGCGCGGGAAGCTGAGGTGGCCTTTGCCTTGAGTTCGCCTGCCGGATGGAAGCGCTTGTTCCCATGGGGCGTATGGACCACATCACGTTCCTCGTGGCGGTCGTCATCGTCACGGCCCTGGCCTTCGACTTCACCAACGGATTCCACGACACCGCGAACGCGATGGCCACGTCCATCGCGACCGGTGCGCTCAAACCGAAAGTCGCGGTGCTGATCAGCGGTGTCCTCAACATCGGCGGTGCCTTCCTGTCGACGGAAGTCGCCAAGACGATCTCCGGGGGGATTGTCGACGACACGCTCGTCAGTCCGGGAATGATCTTCGCCGGGCTGGTGGGAGCGATTCTGTGGAATCTGCTGACCTGGCTGGTCGGCCTGCCGTCCAGCTCGTCGCACGCGCTGTTCGGCGGTCTGATCGGGGCCGTGTGGGTGGGCGCGGGCTCGAGCGGCGTGCACTTTGACAAGGTTGTCGAGAAGGTGCTGGTCCCGGCGGTGGCCTCGCCGCTGGTGGCGGGCATCGCCGCCCTGCTGGCCACCTTCCTCGCCTACAAGCTCACCGCCCGCTCCCTCAAGAAGTCGGTCGAGAAGGGCTTCCGCCTCGGCCAGATCGCCTCCGCCTCCCTCGTCTCCCTCGCGCACGGCACGAACGACGCGCAGAAGACCATGGGCGTCATCACCCTGACCCTGATCTCCGCGGGCGCCCTCGGCCACGACGCCGGCCCGCCGGTGTGGGTGATCGCCTCGGCCGGTCTCGCCATCGGCCTCGGCACCTACCTGGGCGGCTGGCGCATCATCCGCACCATGGGCAAGGGCCTCACCGAGATCGAGTCCCCGCAGGGCTTCGCCGCCGAGGCCGCCTCGACGACGGTGATCCTCACCTCCGCCCACCTGGGCTTCGCCCTGTCCACCACCCAGGTCTGCTCCGGCGGCATCCTCGGCGCGGGCCTGGGCCGACGGCTCGCGGAGGTCCGCTGGGGTGTCGCGGGCCGCATGGTCGCCGCCTGGCTGATCACCCTGCCCGCGGCGGCCCTGGTCGGCGGCGTCTCCGCGAGCGTCGTCAAGCACGGCGGCACCTTCGGCACGGTCGTCGTCGCGCTGGTGGGCGCCGCCGTCGCCGCGGGCATCGTGTTCGTCTCGCGCCGCAACCCGGTGTCCGCGCACAACGTCAACGACACCCACGAAGTCACCCTCCGCACCGACCTGCCGGCCAAGGTCGGCACGGCCGCCTGAGACAGGGGAGAACCGTCATGAGTCTCGACTGGACCGCACTCGGCCAGGTCACCGCGGTGAGCATCGGCGTCACCGTCGCCGTGGTCGTCGTCTTCGCCCTCGGCGTCCTGGGTCTCGCCCGCTACGAGGGGGCGAAGGAGGACGGGGGCGACGGCGGTGGCACGTCGGCCGTCGCCGTCGCCCAGGCCGGCCTCTGCTTCCTCGCGTGCGCGGCCGTGGTGGCGTACGGGATCTATCTGATCGTTCCGCAGTTCCACTGAGAGGGATCCCGCATGACGACGGTGCCGCCCTTGCCGGCCGAAGTCCCCGACCTGAAGGTCGACTACACCGACCCCGACGACCCGGTGCTCATCCGCCCGAACGGTTCCCCGATCGACACCTGGCGGGAGAACTACCCGTACACGCAGCGCATGGAGCGCAAGGAGTACGACTGGCACAAGCGCCTGCAACAGATCGAGTTGCTGAAGCTGCAGAGCTGGATCAAGGAGACCGGACGTCGGCTGGTCATCGTCTTCGAGGGCCGGGACGCGGCCGGCAAGGGCGGCACCATCAAGCGTTTCACCGAGCACCTCAACCCGCGCGGCGCACGGGTGGTGGCGCTGGAGAAGCCGACGGACCGCGAGAGCGGCCAGTGGTACTTCCAGCGCTACGTCCCACACCTGCCGACGGCCGGCGAGATCGTGCTGTTCGACCGCTCCTGGTACAACCGGGCAGGTGTGGAGCGGGTGATGGGCTTCTGCGGCGACGACGAGTACCGCCGCTTCATGCGTCAGGCGCCGCTGTTCGAGCGGATGTTGGTCGATGACGGCGTGGACCTGGTGAAGTTCTGGTTCTCGGTCTCCCAGAGCGAACAGCGCACCCGCTTCACGATCCGCCAGGTGGACCCGGTCCGTCAGTGGAAGCTCAGCCCGATGGACCTCGCGTCCCTCGACCGCTGGGACGACTACACCGCCGCGAAGGTCGCCATGTTCCGTGAGACGGACACCGACCACGCCCCCTGGACGGTGGTGAAGTCCAACGACAAGAAACGCGCCCGGGTCGAGGCCATGCGCAGCGTGCTGGCCCGCTTCGACTACTCCGACAAGGACGAGGAGGTCGTCGGCCGCCCGGACCCGCGGATCGTGGGGGCGGCGGCGGGATTGTTGGAGGCGGGGGAGGACTGAGACCGCGTCCTGCGACTGACTGAGCCCTACGACCATGTCCTACGGCTTCTTCCACAGGGCGGCGACCGTCTGAGGGAGGCCTCGTCGGGGACGTCGGTGATCGCCGGGCAACACCGAAGGGGCCCGGCCGGAGAACCGGCCGGGCCCCTTCGGGGAGCCCGTGGACCCGCGATGGTGCACCGATCGCCGGTCACGGAGGGCTCGTGGAACTGGCGGGCCGTCAGGCCTTCTTGGTCTCCCAGAAGATCTTGTCGATCTGGGCGATGTAGTCGAGTGCCTTCTGGCCGGTGGCCGGGTCGGTCGAGGCCTTGGCGGCCGAGAGGGCCTTCAGGGCGTCGTTGACCAGCTGGTGCAGCTCCGGGTACTTCTCGAAGTGCGGGGGCTTGAAGTAGTCGCTCCAGAGCACCGAGACATGGTGCTTCGCGAGCTCGGCGCGCTGCTCCTTGATGACGGTGGCGCGAGCCTGGAAGTGCGGGTCGTCGTTGGCGGCCATCTTCTCCTGCACGGCCTTCACCGACTCCGCCTCGATGCGGGCCTGGGCCGGGTCGTACACACCGCAGGGCAGGTCGCAGTGTGCGCTGACCTTGACCTTGGGGGCAAACAGGCGGGAAAGCATGGAGCATTCCTTCCTCGTGATCGTCTTCTCAGGTGCGACATTACTCCCTGGGGGAGGCGTTTTCGCGAGTGCCCCCATGGGCTTAGGACAAAAGTCCGGGGTCAGACTGAGACTGGTGGAGGAACGGACCGGGGAGGTGCCGGGGATGCCGGAGCTGTCGCAGGACGTCGAGCGCGGACGGGCGCTGCTGCCCTTCGGGGTGGCGGAGGTGACCGGGCCGTCGATGGTGCCCACGCTGCATCACGGGGACCGGCTCGTGGTGCAGTACGGTGCCCGGATCCGGCCGGGGGACGTCGTCGTACTGCGCCATCCCTTCCAGCAGGACCTGCTCGTCGTCAAGCGGGCCGCCGAGCGGCGCGAGGGCGGCTGGTGGGTGCTCGGGGACAACGCCTACGCCGGTGGCGACAGCACGGACTACGGGACCGTCCCCGAGGACCTGGTCCTGGGCAAGGTGCGGTTCCGGTACCGGCCGCTGCGGGCGGATCAGCGCTGGCCGTTCGCCGCCGTCCGCTGGGCGCTGTCGGCCGCCAGGCCCGTGCTGTCCGACCGGTCGGCCTCCAGGCGCTTGCGGGCACGGTAGGCGGCCACGTTGGCCCGGGTGGCGCAGCGGTCGGAGCAGTAGCGGCGGGAGCGGTTCGTGGACGTGTCGAGGTAGGCGTTGCGGCACGGCTGTGCCTCGCACAGGCCCAGGCGGTCCACGCCGTACTCGGTGAGATGGAACGCCAGGCCCATCGCCGCGATGGCCGCGTAGCCGGCCGTGGCGTTCGACGGGTGGTCCGCCAGGTGCATGTGCCACAGCGGGCGGCCGTCCTCGTCCCGGTGGTCGTGGCCGGAGATCTGCGGGCTCACCGGGAATTCGAGGAGGAGCGAGTTCAGCAGGTCCACCGCCAGCGTCTCGTCGCCCTTGTCCGCGGCCTCGAACACCGCCCGCAGCCGGGCCCGGACCGAGCGGAAACGGGTGACGTCGGCGTCCGTGGCGCGCCGGGCCGCCGAGGCGTTGGCGCCGAACAGCTCGCGGACCGCCTCCACCGAGGTCAGGGAGTCCTTGCCCCGCGCCGGCTCCTCGGTGTTGACGAGACGCACGGCATAGTCCGAGTAATAGGCCAGTTCCACTTGTAGTCCTTACCGGGGCGCTCTATGGTCGTGAGTGCGGTCGGGTAACAGCTGATCGCGCTTCCAGGGTATTACGTATGCGATCGAAGAGGGGGCTTCCATGACCACGAGTACCGGAACCGACTGGCAGGCCTGGCAGGAGAGCTGGGACCGGCAGCAGGAGTGGTACATGCCGGACCGCGAGGACCGCTTCCGGATCATGCTCGACATGGTCGAGGCACTCGTCGGCACCGCACCCCGGGTGCTCGACCTCGCCTGCGGCACCGGCACCATCACCGCCCGCCTGCTCGCCCGCTTCCCCGACGCCACCAGCACCGGCGTCGACCTCGACCCGGCCCTCCTCACCATCGCGCGGGGCACCTTCGAGGGCGACGGCCGGGTGACCTTCGTCGCGGCCGACCTCAAGGACCCGGAGTGGCCCGCGCGGCTGCCGTACGACTCGTACGACGCCGTCCTGACCGCCACGGCCCTGCACTGGCTGCACAGCGAACCCCTCGCGGCCCTCTACGGTCAGGTCGCGGAACTCGTCCGCGACGGCGGTGTCTTCATGAACGCGGACCACATGATCGACGAGACGACACCCCGGATCAACGCGGCCGAGCGCGCGCAGCGCCACGCGGGCATGGAACAGGCCAAGCGGGACGGCGCCGTCGACTGGGCCGAGTGGTGGCAGCTCGCCGCCCAGGACCCGGTACTCGCCGAACCCACCGCCCGCCGCTACGAGATCTACGGCGAGCACGCGGACGGCGACATGCCCTCGCCGGGCTGGCATGCGCGGACGTTGCGGTCGGCGGGGTTCGGCGAGGCCCGGCCGGTGTGGTGCTCGCCGTCGGACACGCTGCTGCTGGCGTTGAAGTGACCGTGGCTGAATGGAAGGGGCGGTACGGAAGTTCCGTACCGCCCCTTTCCTCGTCGTACAGCTACAGCACCTTGCTCAGGAACGACTGCGTCCGCTCGTGCTGCGGGTTCGTCAGGACCTCGCGTGGGTGGCCGGATTCGACCACCACGCCGCCGTCCATGAAGACCAGGCTGTCGCCGACCTCGCGGGCGAAGCCCATCTCGTGGGTGACGACGATCATCGTCATGCCGGACTCGGCGAGGTCGCGCATGACGTCGAGCACGTCGCCGACCAGCTCGGGGTCGAGGGCCGAGGTCGGCTCGTCGAAGAGCATCAGCTTCGGGTCCATGGCGAGCGCCCGGGCGATGGCGACGCGCTGCTGCTGGCCGCCGGAGAGCTGCGAGGGGTAGCTGCCGGCCTTGTCGGCCAGGCCCACGCGGTCGAGCAGCTGCTCGCCCCGCTCCCTCGCCTCCCCCTTGTTCTGGCCCTTGACCTGGACCGGCGCCTCGATGACGTTCTCCAGCGCGGTCATGTGCGGGAACAGGTTGAAGCGCTGGAAGACCATGCCGATGTCCCGGCGCTTCAGAGCGACCTCGCTGTCCTTGAGCTCGTACAGCTTGTCGCCCTTCTGGCGGTAGCCGACGAGTTCGCCATCGACGTAGAGGCGCCCGGCGTTGATCTTCTCCAGGTGGTTGATGCAGCGCAGGAAGGTCGACTTGCCGGAGCCGGAGGGGCCGATGAGGCAGAACACCTCGCCCGACTTCACCTCCAGGTCGATGCCCTGGAGGACCTGGAGCGCACCGAAGCTCTTGTGGACGCCCTCGGACTTGACCATGGGGACGGTCGTGTCGGTCATGCCGTGACCTTCCTGCTCGAGAAGGTCGTCAGGTGCGCCCTGACCTTCTGCCACGGGGTGGGCGGCAGGGCACGGCTCGACCCGCGCGCGTAGTACCGCTCGATGTAGTACTGGCCGACGCTCAGCACCGACGTCATGATCAGGTACCAGGCCGCGGCGAGGAAGTACATCTCCACCGGGGCGCCGGAGTTCTGGCCGATGTCCTGGGCGTATCTGAAGAGCTCCGGATACTGGACGGCCGCCACGAGCGAGGTCGTCTTGAGCATGTTGATGACTTCGTTGCCGGTCGGCGGGACGATGACGCGCATCGCCTGCGGGATGACGATCCGGCGCAGCGTCTTGCCGTGGCTCATGCCCAGCGCGTGCGAGGCCTCGGTCTGGCCCTCGTCGACGGCGAGCAGGCCGGCGCGGCAGATCTCGGCCATGTACGCCGCCTCGTTGAGACCGAGGCCGAGCAGCGCCGTCAGCAGCGGCGTCATGAAGTCGGACCAGTAGTTCTTGTAGATCGGCCCCAGGTTGACGTACTCGAAGACCAGGCCCAGGTTGAACCAGAGGAACAGCTGGACCAGGACCGGGGTGCCGCGGAAGAACCAGATGTAGAACCAGGCGATCGACGAGGTCACCGGGTTCGTCGACAGCCGCATCACCGCGAGGACGATGCCGCCGACGATGCCGATCAGCATCGACAGGACCGTCAGCAGGAGGGTCTTGTAGACACCGGTCAGGATCCGGTGGTCGAAGAAGTAGGCGGGGACCGCATGCCAGTTGATCTTGCCCTGGCCGAACGCGTAGATGATCGCGACCAGGATGGCGATCGCGACGACGGCGGTGACATAGCGCCCGTAGTGCCGGACCGGAATGGCCTTGATCGCCTCCGGACCGGCCGGGGGCGTGTTCTTCGCCCCCGCCGTCCTGTCGATGTCAGAAGTCACGGGTGTTGCCTCTCAGTGCCCGCTCGGAATACGGCGGATCACTTGCCGCCGTTGATCGCGGACGTCTTGACGGCGCCGTCCTGAGCGCCCCACTTCTCCAGGATCTTCTCGTACTCGCCGCTCTTGATGATCGCGTTCATGGCGGCCTGCAGCGCGTCGCGCAGCTGGGTGTCCTCCTTGGAGACCGCGATGCCGTACGGCGCCGCCTCGACCTGGTCGCCGACGATCTGGAAGTCCTTGCCGCCACCGGAGGTCTTCACCGCGTACGCCGCCACCGGGAAGTCGGAGGAGGCCGCGTCCGCGCCGCCGGAGCGCAGGCGGGTCTGGGACTGCTGGTCGTCGTCGAAGGCCTCGATGGTGAGCTTCTTGCCGCTCGGACACTTCTTCGCCTCGGACTTCGCGAGGTCCTCGGAGACGGTGCCGCGCTCGACCGCGATCTTCTTGCCGCACAGGTCCGACCAGCCCGTGATGCCCTTGGTGTCACCCTTGCGGGTGTAGATCGAGACACCAGCGGTCAGGTAGTCGACGAAGTCGACGCCCTCGCCGACCTTCTTGCCGGTGTCGGGGTCGACGCCCTCCTGCCGGTTCTTGTTGTCCGTCATCGCGGACATGGCGATGTCGTAGCGGTTGGAGCGCAGACCGGTGAGCAGGGCGTCGAAGGTGCCGTTCTCGAACTGGAACTTCACGCCGAGCTGCTTGCCCATCGCGGCGGCGAGGTCCGGGTCGAGGCCGACGACGTTGCCCGAGTTGTCCTTGAACTCGACCGGCGCGTACGCGATGTCCGAGCCGACCTTGATGGCGCCCGCGTCACGGATCGCCTTGGGCAGCTTGTCGGCCAGCGGTGCCGAACTGGTCGAGGCGCTGCTGCTGCCGTTGTCCTTGTTCTTGGTCTGATCACCGCAGCCGGTGAGAATCAGGGCGCCTGCGACCGCGATCGCACCGACCGCGGCCAGACGGGTGTGCGCGGCGGTCGTACGACGGGTGGAGCCTGCGGTCATTTTGGGTTCCTCCGGCGGATGGGTGGAGTTGCCGATGGGTCGACGAGAACACACACCTTCGGGTGTCGCGACCTCGCGGGTTTACGGCATCTTGCCATTTGGACGGAGCCGTTCAGGGGCCCGGTGATGTCAAAATCGGATAACGGGCGATCCCCGAACCGCACCAGGTCCGGACATCACGACACGACTATCGGCGGACCATCTACGGGAATCGGCCATTCCGGCCGAAAGATCTTCGGTGGATCTCAGGATGCGGACCTGCGCCAACGAGGTGTTGATCACTGTTCGATCGCCGGTCGAGCGGGCGTCGAGGACGTGTCCGCATATTTCATGACGATCGTCGTCGCCGAGGCGTGACCTTCCGGCCCCGTGATGTGACCTTGCACCTAATGGACTCGTACTCGGCGCGGTCCGTCCGGTAAGAAGGTTCTTTACACCCCTCATCCGGGGCTCGGGGCGCGTGTGCGGCGCGCCCGTCGCGTATGACCCGTACGCATCAAAGATCGGGCATGCGCGGTCCCGCCCACTTCTCACCAGGAGTGGCCACCCTCAACCAATGAAGACTTAAGGGGTAAAACAAAGTGGCAGCGGAGATCGTCAATCCTCGCAGCGACAGCAATACGGACCAGGACGGCGGGGCCGAGCCCCTCGATTCCTTCGATCCGGCGTTCGCGCTGCACCGCGGCGGCAAGATGGCCGTGCAGGCCACCGTGCCCGTCCGTGACAAGGACGACCTGTCCCTCGCATACACACCCGGCGTGGCGCGCGTGTGCACCGCGATCGCCGAGCAGCCGGAGCTGGTCCACGACTACACGTGGAAGTCGTCCGTGGTCGCCGTCGTCACCGACGGCACCGCCGTGCTCGGCCTCGGGGACATCGGCCCCGAGGCCTCCCTCCCGGTGATGGAGGGCAAGGCGATCCTCTTCAAGCAGTTCGGTGGTGTCGACGCGGTGCCGATCGCGCTCGACTGCACCGACGTCGACGAGATCGTCGAGACCGTGGTCCGGCTCGCGCCGTCCTTCGGCGGCGTCAACCTGGAGGACATCTCGGCACCGCGGTGCTTCGAGATCGAGCGGAAGCTCCAGGAGCGGGTCGACATCCCGGTCTTCCACGACGACCAGCACGGCACGGCGGTCGTGACGCTCGCGGCCCTGCGGAACGCCGCGCGGCTGAGCGGGCGGTCCATCGCGGACCTGCGGGCCGTCATCTCGGGTGCGGGCGCGGCCGGTGTCGCCATCGCCAAGATGCTCGTCGAGGCCGGCATCGGTGACGTCGCCGTCGCCGACCGCAAGGGCATCGTCTCGACCGACCGGGACGACCTGACGGACGTCAAGCGGGAGCTCGCCTCCTTCACCAACAAGGCGGGCATCACCGGGTCGCTGGAGGACGCGCTGTCGGGCGCGGACGTCTTCATCGGCGTCTCCGGCGGTACGGTCGCGGAGGAGGCCGTCGCCTCGATGGCGGAAGGCGCCTTCGTCTTCGCGATGGCCAACCCGAACCCCGAGGTGCACCCCGACGTCGCGCACAAGTACGCGGCGGTCGTGGCGACCGGGCGGTCCGACTTCCCGAACCAGATCAACAACGTGCTGGCGTTCCCGGGAATCTTCGCCGGGGCGCTGCAGGTGCGGGCTTCTCGGATCACCGAGGGGATGAAGATCGCTGCGGCGGAGGCGTTGGCGGGGGTGGTGGGGGACGACCTCGCCGCGGACTACGTCATTCCCTCGCCGTTCGACGAGCGGGTGGCTCCGGCGGTGACTGCTGCGGTCGCGGCGGCGGCGCGGGCCGAGGGTGTGGCCAGGCGCTGACGTTGCGCTTCGCCTGAATGGCCCCGTCCGTTCGGGCGGGGTCATTTCTTTGCCCACCGGCCCACCCGTATGGGTGACGGTGGCTCCGGCGGTGGAGCCGTTGTGAGGGCGCGTGGGGGGGGTGCGCGGCCCTGGGGGCTGTGCCCCCCCAGACCCCCCTTCGGCCCGAAGGGCCTCTTCGTCGGGCGCCGGACGGGCTGGTGGGTGCCGACCCCGGCGTCCATGGCAAGAGGGCGTGTGTCACATGGCCCTCCGGTACCGCCGACTGCAATCGCCACCTATCGTCAGCGTCATGTTCGCCGTCTACGCCGCCCGAATCGACCGCGACCAGCCGCTCAACGGCCTTGAGCTCGGGGACCGTCCCGCCCCCGAGGCCCGGCCCGGCTGGAGTACCGTCAACGTCAAGGCCGCCTCCCTCAACCACCATGACCTCTGGTCGCTGCGGGGCGTGGGGCTCCCGGAGGACCGACTGCCGATGATCCTCGGGTGCGATGCCGCCGGCGTCGACGAGGACGGCAACGAGGTCGTCCTGCACTCCGTGATCGGCCAGAGCGGTCATGGGGTCGGGCCCAGGGAACCCCGTTCCATCCTGACCGAGCGTTACCCGGGCACGTTCGCCGAGCAGGTCGCCGTGCCGACCTGGAACATCCTGCCCAAGCCCAAGGAACTCTCCTTCGCGGAGGCGGCCTGTCTGCCGACGGCCTGGCTGACGGCGTACCGCATGCTCTTCACCAACGCCGGTGTGCGCCCCGGCGATTCGGTGCTCGTACAGGGCGCCGGCGGCGGTGTCGCCACGGCCGCGATCGTGCTCGGCAAGGCGGCGGGGCTGCGGGTCTTCGCGACGAGCCGGGACGAGGCCAAGCGGAAGCGGGCCCTGGAGCTGGGCGCCGTGGAGGCGGTGGAGTCGGGGGCGCGGCTGCCGCAGCGCGTGGACGCCGTCATCGAGACCGTGGGCGCGGCGACCTGGTCGCACTCCGTGAAGTCGCTGAAGCCCGGCGGCACGCTCGTGATCTCCGGTGCCACGAGCGGCGACCGGCCCTCGCACGCCGAGCTGACCCGCATCTTCTTCCTCGAACTCAAGGTCGTCGGCTCCACGATGGGCACCAAGGACGAACTGGAGGACCTGCTCTCCTTCTGCGCCGCCACCGGCGTACGTCCCGTCATCGACGAGGTGCTGCCGATGGACCGGGCGCGGGAGGGCTTCGAGCGGATGGAGTCCGGCGAACTGTTCGGGAAGGTCGTGCTCACCAACGACTGACCGTTCTGAGGGTTCTGACGGTTCTACGACTGCTGACGGCGGGTTCGGTTCTCCGAGCCCGCCGTTTCGCGTGCCGTGCGGGTGTTCGTGTCAACTTTGGTTGACAGGAGTGGAGTGTCAACGTAAGTTGACATCATGACCGAAGCAACGGATCTCGCCGAGCGCGCCGGCGACCGCGATCCACGGGTCGGACTGCGTGCCGTCGCCGCACTGCGCAGGCTGCTGGAGCAGTTGGAGGCCGTGCAGGTGCGCAGTGCGCGCAATCAGGGCTGGTCGTGGCAGGAGATCGCCGCGGAACTCGGAGTCAGCAGGCAGGCCGTGCACAAGAAGTACGGGAGGCATTGATGTTCGAGAGGTTCACCAAGGACGCCCGTGAGGTGGTGCAGGGCGCGGTCGAGGAGGCGGAGCGGGGCGGGGCGCGAACGGTGGAGGCCGAGCACATGCTGCTCGCGCTCCTCGAACGGGAGGGCAGCCGCGCCTCCTTCGCCCTGGCCTCCCTCGGAGTCACCGGTGCGGGCAAGGAGTCCGTACGGGAGGCAGTCGCCGAGGTGCGGCGGCGGGCCGGACTCTCCCGGGCCGAGGCCGACGCTCTCGCCGGGCTCGGTATCGACGTCTCGGAGATCGTCGCCCGGGTCGAGGAGGTGCACGGCGTCGGTGCGATGTCCGGCGACCGCAAGGACAAGGGCCGGTGGTCGGGGCGCCGCAGCTTCGGCCGGGACGCCAAGGACGTCCTGGAGAAGGCCCTGCGCACCGCCGCCTCCCACGGCGACCGACACATCGGCGACGAGCACATGCTGCTGGCCCTGACGGTCCGGCGGGGGGTGGCGGCCGAGGTGCTCGCGGATCACGGGGTGACGTATGAGTCGGTGAGGCGGGTGCTGTATGGCGGGGGTGGGGAGGCGAAGGCGGGGTGAGGGGAGGAGCGGTGAAGGCGGAGTGAGGGGGCGGGGCGGGCGGCGAGGCGCCCGCCCCCGCTCAGACCCTCGGCCCCCGCAGTGCCGCCCCGATATGCGCCGCCGCCGTCGACAAGTGGCGGCGGACGTCTCGGAGTTGGTCGTCCGTGACGCCGTGGTCGCGGGCGGCGTCGCGGATGTCGTCGCGGAAGCGGTCCAGGAGGCGGTCCAGGTCGCGGGCCGGGTCGCCGGTGGCGTCCTCGTGTGCCCAGGACGGTTCGTATTCGGCCGGGAAGTCCTCCGGAGTGTGGGAGTACTCCGGCTTCGGGGTCGAGGTGTCGGTGCCGCCCCGACCGAAACCGAGGTCCTTCGCGAACTCCTTGCCGTAGTCCTTCCCGAAGTCGCCGAACTCCTTGGCCAGTTCGGTCAGACTCTCACGCACCCCCGTCGGCCAGTCGCCCCGCGCGAAGTGGTCCTGCACCTGCTCCTGCACCCGGCGGGCGATGCGCTGCAACTCCTCCTGCGCCTGGGCCCGGGCCCGCTCCTGCGCCTCCTTGGCCTGGCGCCTGGCCCGCTGGGCCTCCTCGCGGGCCCGGCGGCTCTCGTCCTTGGCGCGCCGGGCCTGCTCCTTCCATTCCTGCTTGACCCGCCGCATCTCCTCCTTGGCGGCGCGCCAGGACTCCTTGTCGCCGTACTCCCCGAAGTCACCGTAGGCGCCGTCCTGTTTGCCCGGCCCCTTGGTGCGCGCCTCGGAGGCCGCAGCCCGCATCTCGCGCCGCAGATCGCCCGCCGCGCCGCGCACATCGGCCCGGATCTCGGCGGCGAGCTCGGCGACCGACTCGCGGATCTCCAGCTCCAGATCGGCCAACTCGCCACTGCGGTCGGCCAGTTCCTCGCGGCCGGCGTCCGTGATGGCGTACACCTTGCGGCCGCCCTCGGTGGTGTGGGTGACCAGGCCCTCGGCCTCCAGCTTGGCCAGCCGGGGGTAGACGGTGCCCGCCGACGGTGCGTACAGCCCCTGGAACCGCTCCTCCAGGAGACGGATCACCTCGTAGCCGTGGCGCGGGGCCTCGTCCAGGAGCTTCAGCAGGTAGAGGCGGAGGCGGCCATGGGCGAAGACGGGGGGCATGTCAGAGCACCTTCTTGTCGGTCGTGCCGTCGGCCGGGGCGTCGCTCGCGCGGTCCCCCTGGCCGGAAACGGAATTGTCCCCCGAGTCGCTGGGTGGGTCGGACGCCGGGGTGTCCGCCGGGCCCGCGTCTGCCGTACCCGCTTCCGTGGGTGCTCCCGCTTCCGCTTCCGCCCCCGTTTCCGCGTCCTCGACCAAGGGTCCGATGTCCTCGGGGTCGACGTCCCAGGGCTCCTCCTCCGCCTGAGGCCGCCGCAGCAGGGCGATCGAGCCCGAGACCGTGGTCGCCTTGAGGCTGCCGTTGCCCGCGCCGAGCCGGCCGGTGATCCGCTTGGCGCCCCACTGGCCGCTGACCCGCAGGTCCTCGAAGGCGTTGGAGACCGAGCCGCTCGCGGTGTTCGCCTCCACCTGTGCGTCCGCCGGGTGGGGGAGGCGGATGGCGATCTCGCCCGAGACGTTCGCCAGGACGATGTCGGTGGGGCGGCTCGCCGAGTCGATGTCGACGATCATCGAACCGCTCACCGAGTCCGCCTTGACCGAGGAGCCCGCCTCCACCACGGTCAGGTCCCCGGAGACGGAGTTGAAGCGGAGGTCGCCGCGCAGGGCCTGCGCCTCCAGGTTCCCCGAGACGGTGTCGGCGCGGACCGGGCCGGTCAGCCGCACCAGGGTCGTGTCCCCGGTGACGCCCTTCACCTCCGTGCGCCCCTCGATCCCGGAGACCACGGCCGCGGCGCCGACCACGCCCACCTCGACCCGGGTCTCGGCCGGCACCGCCAGGGAGACCACGGCACTGCGCCGCCAGCCCTTGCGGTCGAGCCACTTGAGGAAGCCCTTCCAGGGCAGGTCCTCGTAGGCCACGGTGAGCACACCGCCCTGCTGGGTGACCGCCAGGGGCGGTCCCTCGATCTCGGAGACCTCCAGGCGGGCGGAACCTTCGTCCGTGCCCACCACGTTCACCGTTCCGTTGACGATGCGTACGTGGAGCTCGCGCACGGGCTCGTCGAACGTGAGCTTCCGCGGCTCTGAGACGGACCACTCGGACATGGTGCAGACCTCCCGTAGCAACGCGCCATATCGCGTCTTCCTCATTTCACGATATATCGCGGCCACGGAAAGTCAAGACACTCTTTCTGGGGATGTTCACGGCCCCGAACGTGACCCACGAGGCGAATCACCCTAGTTTGTGACCATGTCGACGGATGCATCGCGTACCGGCCCCGCCTCGGGTGCCCTACTGCTCTGCCGGGCCGAGCCCGACTCCGTCGCCCCCGCCGCCCACCTGTTGCGCGAACCCATGCTGCTCACCCCCGCCGGCGACACCTGGAGCGCCCTCGTCCCCGAGGGCCAACCCTGGCGGCAGGCCGGCGAACCCGTCGACCGCGTCCTGACCGGCTGGGCCACCGCCCTCGCCGTCGGCGCCCCCTGGCCCGCACTCGCCCTGTGGTGGGACGCCGACCGCGCCGGCTACACCCTCGCCTCCGGCTTCCGCCGCCCCGTCGGCTACGTGTGGCTCACCAACGGCACCCCGGCCGGCGAGGACGAGGCCATGCGCACCTTCGCGGCCCGCCTCGGCCTTGATCCCGTCCTGGACGTCCAGGCCCTCGACCACCTGACGAAGCCGGACCCCGAAGTCGACGGTCCAGCGCGCCTACGGGGCCTGCTCGCCGTACTCACCCACGCGGGCGTCACCCTCCCCACGGGCCTCACCCCCGGCGAGCCCGCCGATCACCTGCGCGAGGCCGCCCACGCCCAGCCGGACGCGCGCCCGGTGGAGCGGCCGGGCCGGCGGCAGGCCGTACGGGCGGAGCTGGACATGGTCGACAGCAGCCCTCTGAGCCCCTGGCTCCCGTGGTCGGGCACACCCCGCTCGCGCGCCCTGGCCCTGGCCCAGGTGGCGGCGGGGCTGCCGCTCACCGTCTGGGGCCTACGACGGCGCAGTGGCGGCTGGACCGCCGCGGGGGCGCTGCTGCTGGCGCACGGGGCGCTGGGGCTGACGTACGAACTGATCCGCCCACGCGACTGAGGGGCACGAGCCCCCGCGAGACCGACGCGCACGAAAAAGGGGCGCCGCGCGGGCACCCCTCGTCTTCCCCGTCCGCCTACTCGTCGTCCTCGTCGTCCAGCCGCGCCAGCCATGTCGCGAGCCGCTCCACCGGCACCTCGAAGTCCGGGTTGAGGTCGACGAACGTACGCAGCTGCTCGGCAAGCCACTCGAAGGTGACCTCCTCCTCGCCGCGCCGCTTCTCCAGCTCTTCGATGCCTCGGTCGGTGAAGTACACGGGATGCTCTCCTGGGACTGGGCCTGGGGCCTGGGGGTCGTACTCCTCCAGGTTATGCGGCCCCGCGCACTGCCCGTACTGCTCGGTTTGCGCTCCGCACAAGCGCCGGGCGGTCATGCATGGGCGCGGGACGCGATCGGCCCCACCACCTCACCCGAGGCGATGGGGCCGACCTGTCGATCCGGTCGATCAACCGATGTTCACAGGCTCACGCCTCGAACACCTCACGCACCAGCTGCTCCTGCTCGGCCTGGTGACGCTTGGCCGAGCCGACCGCCGGCGAGGAGCCGTGCGGGCGGGAGATGCGGCGCAGGCGCTCGCCGTGCGGGATGTCCGCGCCGACCGCCAGGTCCAGGTGGTCGATGAGGTTGAGGGCGATGAAGGGCCAGGCGCCCTGGTTCGCCGGCTCCTCCTGGGCCCACAGGTACTTCTCGGCGTTCGGGTACTTGGCGATCTCGGCCTGGAGCTCGGCACCCGGGAGGGGGTACAGGCGCTCGAGGCGGATGATCGCCGTGTCCGTGACACCGCGCTTCTGACGCTCGGCCTCGAGGTCGTAGTAGACCTTGCCGGCGCAGAAGACGACCTTCTTGACCGCGGCCGCGTCGACCGACGTGTCGCCGATGACCGGGCGGAACTGACCCGACGTGAACTCCTCCGTCTTCGACGCGGCGGCCTTCAGGCGCAGCATCGACTTCGGGGTGAAGACCACCAGCGGCTTGTGGTGCGGGTTGTGCACCTGCCACCGCAGGAGGTGGAAGTAGTTCGACGGGAGGGTCGGCATCGCGACCGTCATGTTGTTCTGGGCGCAGAGCTGGAGGAAGCGCTCCACGCGCGCGGACGAGTGGTCCGGACCCTGGCCCTCGTAGCCGTGCGGGAGGAGGAGGGTGACGCCGGACGTCTGGCCCCACTTCTGCTCCGCCGCCGAGATGTACTCGTCGACCACCGTCTGCGCGCCGTTGACGAAGTCGCCGAACTGCGCCTCCCACATCACGAGCGCGTCGGGGCGGGCCAGCGAGTAGCCGTACTCGAAGCCCATGACCGCGTACTCGGAGAGCAGGGAGTTGTAGACGTTGTAGCGGGCCTGCTCCTCGGCGAGGTACTGGAGCGGGGTGTGCTCCTCCCCCGTCTCGCGGTCGATCAGGACCGCGTGACGCTGGCCGAAGGTGCCGCGCTGGGAGTCCTGCCCGGAGAGGCGGACCGGGGTGCCCTCCAGCAGGAGGGAGCCGACGGCCAGGGTCTCGCCCATGCCCCAGTCGATCGTGCCGTCCTCGACCATCGCCGCCCGGCGCTGCAGCTGAGGCAGCAGACGCGGGTGTACGTGGAAGTAGTCCGGGATGTTGACCTGGGACTCGGCGATCCGCTTGACGACCTCCGTGGAGATCGCGGTGTTCACGGCGACCGGGAACTCGGCCTGCGGGTCCGAGACCGGGCCGGTGCCCTGCTGGGCCGTGATGGCCTCGCGGACCTCCGTGAAGACCTTCTCCAGCTGCCCCTGGTAGTCCTGCAGGGCCTGCTCGGCTTCCTCCAGGGTGATGTCGCCGCGACCGATCAGGGACTCGGTGTACAGCTTGCGCACCGAGCGCTTCTTGTCGATCAGGTCGTACATCAGCGGCTGGGTGAAGGCCGGGTTGTCCGACTCGTTGTGACCGCGGCGGCGGTAGCAGATGAGGTCGATCACCACGTCCTTGTTGAACGCCTGGCGGAACTCGAAGGCGAGCCGCGCGACGCGGACCACGGCCTCCGGGTCGTCGCCGTTCACGTGGAAGATCGGGGCCTCGATCATACGGGCCACGTCGGTGGCGTACATCGACGAGCGGGAGGACTCCGGGGCCGCCGTGAAGCCGACCTGGTTGTTGATGACGATGTGGACCGTGCCGCCGGTGCGGTAGCCGCGCAGCTGCGACATGTTCAGGGTCTCGGCCACCACGCCCTGGCCCGCGAAGGCCGCGTCACCGTGCAGGGCGACCGGCAGGACGGTGAAGTCCGTGCCGCCCTTGTTGATGATGTCCTGCTTGGCGCGGGCGATGCCCTCGATGACCGGGTCGACCGTCTCCAGGTGGGACGGGTTCGCGGCCAGCGAGACGGTGATCTGCTCGCCGTCCAGGCCGGTGAAGGTGCCCTGGGCGCCCAGGTGGTACTTCACGTCGCCGGAGCCGTGCATCGACTTCGGGTCGAGGTTGCCCTCGAACTCGCGGAAGATCTGGGCGTACGACTTGCCGACGATGTTGGCCAGCACGTTCAGCCGGCCGCGGTGGGCCATGCCGATGACGACCTCGTCCAGGCGGGACTCGGCCGCGCTGTCGATGACCGCGTCGAGCAGCGGGATGACCGACTCGCCGCCCTCCAGGGAGAAGCGCTTCTGGCCGACGTACTTCGTCTGCAGGAAGGTCTCGAAGGCCTCCGCGGCGTTCAGCCGGCGCAGGATGCGCAGCTGCTCCTCGCGCTCCGGCTTGGTGTGCGGGCGCTCGATGCGGTCCTGGATCCACTTGCGCTGCTTCGGGTCCTGGATGTGCATGAACTCGATGCCGGTGGTGCGGCAGTACGAGTCGCGCAGCACGCCGAGGATGTCGCGCAGCTTCATCAGGGACTTGCCGGCGAAGCCGCCGACCGCGAACTCGCGCTCCAGGTCCCACAGGGTGAGGCCGTGCTCGGTGATGTCCAGGTCGGGGTGCTTGCGCTGGCGGTACTCCAGCGGGTCGGTGTCGGCCATGACGTGGCCGCGGACCCGGTAGGAGTGGATCAGCTCGAAGACACGCGCGGCCTTGGTGACGTCGTCGTCGTGCGAGGCGTCGATGTCCTTGAGCCAGCGGACCGGCTCGTACGGGATGCGCAGGGCCTCGAAGATCTCGTCGTAGAAGCCGCTCTCGCCGAGCAGGAGGTTCGCGACGATGCGCAGGAACTCGCCGGAGGCTGCGCCCTGGATGACCCGGTGGTCGTAGGTCGACGTGAGCGTCATGACCTTGGAGATGCCGAGCTTGTTCAGGGTGTCCTGGCTGGTGCCCTGGAACTCCGCCGGGTAGTCCATGGAGCCGACGCCCATGATGACCGACTGGCCGGGCATCAGACGCGGCACGGAGTGCACGGTGCCGAGGCCGCCCGGGTTGGTCAGGGAGACCGTGACACCCGAGAAGTCGTCCATCGTCAGCTTGCCGTCGCGGGCGCGGCGGACGATGTCCTCGTAGGCCTGCCAGAACTCGAAGAAGTTCAGCGTCTCGGCCTTCTTGATGCCGGCGACGACGAGCTGGCGGTCGCCGTTCGGCTTCACCAGGTCGATGGCGAGGCCGAAGTTGACGTGCGGCGGCTTGACGAGGGTGGGCTTCCCGTCCTTCTCCGCGTAGTGCCAGTTCATCGACGGCATCGTCTTGATGGCCTGCACCATCGCGTAGCCGATCAGGTGCGTGAAGGAGATCTTCCCGCCCCGGGCGCGCTTGAGGTGGTTGTTGATGACGATGCGGTTGTCGAACAGCAGCTTCACCGGGACCGCGCGGACCGAGGTGGCGGTCGGCAGCTCCAGCGAGGCGTTCATGTTCTTCGCGACGGCGGCGGCGGGACCGCGCAGGGTCACCAGCTCCGGGCCGTCGGTGGCCTGGGCCGCGGGCGCGGCCTTGGCGGCGGCGGGCTGCGCGGCGGGGACGGGCGCGGCGGGCTTGGCGGCAGCCGGAGCGGCGGCGGGCGCCGGAGCGGCGGCCGCGGGCTTCGGCGCCGCGGGGGCGACCGGGGCCGGCGCGGGGGCGGCGGGGGCCGCGGCGGGCGCCGTAGGAGCTGCCGCGGTGGTCCCTGCGGCCCCCGCGGCCGCAGTACCCGCCGGAGCCGAGGCGGTGGCCGCTCCCGGCTTGTAGTCGGCGAAGAAGTCCCACCAGGCTCGGTCTACCGAATTCGGGTCCTGGAGGTACTGCTGATAGATCTCGTCGACGAGCCACTCGTTGGGACCGAACGCAGCTGCGGGGTTCTTCCCGGCTTGGTCGTCGGTCGAGATGCTCGAGTTACTGGGGGACTGTGGCGACACGGCGGCAACCGCCCTCTTCCGCTTCTCACAAGGTGATGGACAGCGGGAATAAAGGCTACGCCTCCATGGCCGGGTAGGTCAGGCCGAGCAAGGTCATCGTCGCGTAAGTCACATCGGAAAGCGTGTTTCGGGCGTGGTTTTGGCGGGAAACAAGCGTGGTTCCGTTACGACTTGGCCCTGCCCGGGGTGCACGGACGTAAGCCCTGCAGGCACGGCCTGCGGGCGTGTTCCTGATCACACGTGTCCGCCGACGCGGAGGCAGGTGGATCTTGAGGCTCCGGTTCGGACTTTACGTCAACTTTGAATGGATGTCTCTCCCGGAAGGGTGACGAGGATCCGGCAGCCACGCTCGGATTCGGCCACTCCGATCCGGCCTCCGTGCAGATCGACGGCCCAGCGGGCGATCGCGAGCCCCAGGCCCGTACCGCCGTCGCCGCCGTGTCCGCCGTGTCCGTTCGACGCACCCGCGCCGCCCCGGTTGAAGCGTTCGAAGACGCGGTGCCACTCCGAGCGGGGGATGCCGGGGCCCTCGTCGAGCACCTCCAGCTCCAGCGACTCGGGCAGCGTGCCGCGCCGGGCCTTCACGATCACGCGGCCGTGCGCGGGGCTGTGCTTGACCGCGTTGTCGATGAGATTCGCCACTACCTGGTGGATGCGCTCGGGGTCCGCGTGCGCGGTCAGCTCCGGCGGCGAGACGTCGAGGTGCAGATGGACGTCCGTACGTGTGCTGCTGCCGGAACCCGAGGCGATGCCCGCGCGCGCGGGCACGGCCATGTTGGCCTCCTTGAGGACACCCGAGAGGTACGGCCACACCTCGAAGCGCCGCTGCCGCAGCGGTATGACGCCGTTGTCCAGCCGCGACAGGTCGAGGAGCGTCTCCACCAGCCGGCCCAGCCGCTCGGTCTGCTTCAGGGCCGTGCGCATGGTCTCGGGGTCGGCGGTGGTGACGCCGTCCACGATGTTCTCCAGGACGGCACGCAGCCCCGCGATGGGCGTCCGGAGCTCGTGCGACACATTGGCCACCAGCTCCTTGCGCTGACGGTCCTGGGCCTCCAGGTCGTCGGCCATGCGGTTGATCGTCTGGGCCAGGTCGCCCAGCTCGTCCCGCCGGTTCTCGCGCACCCTGCGGGTGTAGTCGCCGTGCGAGATGGCGCTCGCGACCGCGTTCATGTCGTCCAGCGGCGCGGTGAGCGAATGGGCCACGAACTGCGTTATCAGCAGTGTGGCGATCATCGAGAAGACCGTGATGAAGCGCAGCTCCGTCGCCGTGCGCATCGCGATCATCATCAGCCCGGTGGTGATGAGGACCGCGATGACGACCAGTGCGCCCAGCTTGGTCTTGATCGAGAACGGGCGCAGACCGCCCCAGGGCTCCTGCTCCCCGGGGCCCCTGCGTGCGGCCGGACCGCCGCTCATGGCGTCGGGGTCTCCAGCGCGTAGCCCACGCCGTGCACCGTGCGGATCCGCTCGGCGCCGATCTTCCGGCGCAGCGCCTTGATGTGGCTGTCGACGGTCCGCGTGCCCGACGCGTCCGCCCAGTCCCACACCTCGGCGAGCAGCTGCTCCCGGGAGAGCACCGCGCGGGGAGTGTTGGCGAGGCACACGAGCAGGTCGAACTCGGTCGGCGTGAGGTGGACATCCTCACTCCTGACCCGCACCCGCCGCTGCGCGTGGTCGATCTCCAGCTCGCCGAGGCGCAGGATGCCGCTTCTCGGCGTCGCGGCGGCCAGTGCCGCCCGCTCCACCCTGCGCAGCAGGACATGCACCCGCGCGGCCAGCTCCCGCATGGAGAACGGCTTGGTCATGTAGTCGTCGGCGCCGACACCGAGCCCGACCAGCATGTCGGTCTCGTCGTCGCGCGCGGTGAGCATCAGCACCGGTACCGGACGGGCGGCCTGCACACGGCGGCAGACCTCCAGACCGTCGAAGCCGGGCAGCATGATGTCGAGGATCAGCAGATCGGGCTGCCAGGCCTCGGCGGTGTCGACGGCGGCCGGGCCGTCACCCGCGGTCTGCACGAGGAAACCCTCGGCGCGCAGGCGGGCCGCGATGGCGTCCACGATGGTCGGGTCGTCCTCGACCACCAGGACCCGGCGCTGTGCGCCCGGGGTCGCCGTCGTGCCGTTGTGGGATGTGTGGGTCTGCTCCATCGCCCGCCCCTGAGTTGCTTTCCGGAATGTGTGGGGGTCATTCCGCTGACTGGCAGTGCCTGCGCATGCTTGCGATTGACGCTTGAATGATCCGCGTCAGGGAAGCAGAGTACGGGGAGTAACCGCGCTTCGGCTATCCAGGTCGGACGGCGAGGTGCACGACGTCGGGAACGCCCCGGGCAACCGGGATCTCTTCGGTACGCACCCGTTGGAACCCGGCATTCCAGAGTGTTCCTTCAAATTCCGGAGAGGGCTGCGCCGACCACACGGCCAGTACCCCGCCGGGTTTCAACACCCTTGCGCAGCTTGCGAGTCCGGCCGGTGAGTACAGTCCTTCGTTGCCGTCCGTGACAGTCCAGTCGGGACCGTTGTCGATGTCCAGGCAGAGGGCGTCGTAAGTGGTGGATGTCTCACGGAGGTGGGCGACGAGATCCGCTTCCGCGATGTCGGTGCGCGGATCGGAGAGGGCATCGGCCGACATTTCCGAAAGCGGCCCGCGCTCGTGCCAGTCGATGACGGCGGCTTCCCTCTCTACGACGGTGATGGCGCCCCATCGCGGATTCTCGGCCGCGTGTGCGAGCGAGAAGCCGACGCCGAGGCCTCCGATCAGCAGGTTCGGCTTCGGTCTGTCCTCCAGTGCGTCGAGCGCGACATCGACGAGCAGCCGCTCCGAGCGCCCGTCCGAGGTGTCCATCAGGAAGCACCCGTTGGCGATGATCTGGAGCAACTCACCGTGCCGGCGCAGCACCACCTCGCCGTAGGGGCCCTCGCGACGGTCCAGGACGACGGGGGCGTCGCAGATGTCGTAGGCGTCGCGGCTGGCGGTCATGGGTCCATCCTGCACGAATCGGGGCCGGCGGCCGGGGGAATTACGGGTGACGGCGAGGGATCGCGAGCGGCTCTCCACCTGCTTCTCGCGTTCCTCCCGCGCGCCTCGCGCGGGCCGCCGCCGGTGCCTACGCTCGAAGCAGCGAGAGTTCGGCGAGTTCGGCGAGTTCGGCGAGAAGTGCGTGATCCCAACCCCGCCTCCCCCACCACCCCAGCCACCCCCCTGGCCCTGCGCGCCGCCGTCACAGCGCGTCTCTCTCTGGCCGCCGGGCTTCTCGAACCGGAGGCGCGGCGGCTGGCGCTCGCCGAGGAGGCCGTGGGTGTCGCTCGTGCGGTCGGGGACCCGGCGACCCTGGCCACGGCGCTCGCCGCCCTGTGCGACGCCCGCCCCGGTCCCGACCACTGTCGTGACCGGCTCATCTGGTCCGGAGAGATCGTCGGTCGCGCCGGCGAGCCGCGGTGCCATCCACGCCGGCGACGCCTACTACGGCGCCCCCGGCCACCTCCCGCTCGTCTTCGCCGGCACCGAGATCGTCGAGTTCAGCCCCACGGCGGAACTGAACCGCACGATGGAGGTCGTCGGCCGCAACCTCGCCGGAGCCCAGTCATGACCACGACCACGACCACGCCCACAACCACAGGCACGACCGACACCCGCGTCCGGGAACTCGCCGAGCTCTTCGTACGGTTCCTGGAGACCAACACCGCCCCCGACGGGCTGTTCACGGACGATGTGTTCCTCGACCTGACCGTGCCCCAGTGGCGCCTCCAGTCGCGGGGCCGCGACGAGCTCGTCGCGGTACGCCGACGCAGTCATCCCTTCCTCGGCGCCGTCCCGCGCCACCGGGTGGACGCCACTCCGACCGGCCTTGTGCTGGAGTTCGAGAAGAGCTGGGAGGACGAGCGAGGCACCTGGTACTGCCGGGAGTTGATGCGCGCCGAGATCCGGGACGGCGCGATCAGCGAGGCGTCCGTCTACTGCACGGGTGACTGGGATCCCGCCACCCAGGCGGCGCATGCGAAGCAGGTGTCCCTCTTGAGGCCGTGAGCTCCCTTCCCCGGCCCGGTCGGGATCGACGTACTCACCGATGAACCGTCGGCTCCTGAGTCTTCGCTTAGAGGTTGCTGAGAATCGCCCGATGCGTGGCGTCGGTCATAGACAGTGGCCCGTGTGGCCCCGAAAGGTGGGGTTGCGAACGGAAGGAGACCCCCCACTGTGGAACACGCCGCGACGGCCGACGCCAAGCCCTTGGCCGGGCCCCTTCCCGAGGTCTCCGACCTGCTGGACGGCCTGCCTCGCCAGCGCGTCCCGGCGGCGCCGGCACCGTCGTCGGCCGCACCGGCGCGGCCCTCCGGCCCCCGCACCCGCCTCCGCCCCTGGCACATCCTGCCCACCCCCACCGGCACGCCCTTCACCTTCGGCTACGCGGCCGCCCTCGCCGTCACCTCCCTGATCACCACCTATGCCTCGCCCTCTCTCGTCTACGCCCTCCACCAGGGCTCCAGCACGGACGTGGCCCACCTGATCCGCACCCCCGTGCTGGTCCTGCTCGCCAGCGCCCTGTGGGTCGCGGGCGGCCTGGCATCGCCGTACGTCCTCTGCTTCCTGCTGGTCCTGACCGCCCTGGAACGCCGTATAGGCGGCGCCCGAGCGGCCGTCGTCTTCCTCCTCGGCCATGTCCTGGCCACCCTCGCGACCGAGGGCGCGGTCGGCCTCGGCGTGCTGGTCGGCGACCTCCCCCACACCTCCCTGCACCGCCTCGACTACGGCATCAGCTTCGGCGTCGCCGCCAGCGTGGGCGCCCTGGCCGGCCTGCTCACCCCATGGCTGCGCTGGCCGATGCTGCTCCTCTTCGGCGGCATGCTGGTCGAGGATCTGATCGCCTTCACCGACCCCATGACCAACTGGGGTCATCTGATCTCGCTGGCGATAGGCGTGGCGTGCTGGCCGATGGTGCGACGCTGGCGCCGGGCCGGCCAGGGCTCCCCGGACGCGCAGACGGCCTCGCTCGTCCCCGCTTCCTAGGACTTCCGCGCCGCGGCCAACTCCCGTGCCAGCCCCGGGATGCCGAGCCGCCGCTCCTGCTCCTCGTTCGCCCCGTGCAGCCGGTTGCTCAGCTGATAAGGGTCGGCCACGAGGTCGTAGTACTCCCGGAACAGCACCTCGCCCGTGCCCTTCGGGCGGCCGGTCCTGTCCAGGCGGGTGCGGTAGTACTCGGTGTACTGCTCCGTCCTGCCGATGTACGTCGCCCAGGTGTGGATCGGCTCCTTGTCCTGCCGGTTCCACCACCACTCCGCGAGCAGGTGGGTGCGGTCGCTCCGGCGGTCGAGGAGGGAGTGGCCGTCGTACGGGGTGTCCGGGGTGATGCCGGCCGCGTCCAGGAAGGTGGGGGCGATGTCGACGTGGGCGGTGAGGCGGTCGTCGGTCCGCGCGCCGCCGTGGCCGCCCTCCGGCCAGGAGACGTAGAAGGGGACCTCCAGGCTCGGACGGTACGGCACCGACTTGCGCAGCCAGCCGTGGTCCGCCCAGCACAGGCCGTGGTCGCTGGTGAAGACCACCAGGGTGTTCTCCAGCTGGCCGAGCTCGCGCAGCTTGTCCCGGAAGTCGCGCATCGCGTCGTCCACGGAGAGCAGGGTGCGCAACTGGCGGGTGCGCAGGGCCCTTCCCTGGGCGAGGGAGTGGTGGGCCTTGCGGAGGAAGAGGGGCTTGTCTCTTCTGTCGGACTCGAAGACCGACGGGCGGCCGTCCCACTCCGGCACGCGCGTGTGGGCGTACTTCCGCTCCGGGATGTTCAGTTCGTGCGCGCTGCGGGTGGCCACGTACGCGAACCAGGGGCGTCGGTCGGTGCGGGACTGCTCGATGAACGAGAGGGCGCGGTCCTTGATGACGGTGGTGTTGTACCCGGGGATGTTCCGGACCGTGCCGTTGTCGTTGTAGTGGCCGTTGTAGTACGCCACCGGCTCCTGGAGCAGCCACTCGTCGAAGTGCGGCGGGTCGTCGCCGGTGTGCCAGTAGTTGAGGTATTTGCCGAACAGGCCCGTGCGGTAGCCCGCCTCGTGCAACTGGCGCTGGACCGTGGTGCGTTGATCGAGGTGGTACGGGTGCCGGGTGTCCAGGACGCCGTGGTTGTGGGCGTACCGGCCCGACATGATCGAGGCACGGGAGGGCGCGCAGAGCGGGGTGTTGGCGTGGGCGCGGGTGAAGGTGACGCCGTTGCCGCCGAGCCAGTCGAGGGTCTGGGGGATGGCCCAGTCCGTGTCCTTCGGCTGGTCGTCGGTGAGGACGAAGAGGATGTTGGGGCGGTGGTCGGAGCGGGCGCGGCGGTGCGGGGTCGGGGAGACGGCCCGACTGGCGGCCGGTGCGGCCGCTCGGGGCACGTTGCCGGCCGGGGTGCTTCCAGCGCTCCCGGAACCGGCGCCGCCCATCGCCCTCGCCACGAAGGGCACGGCCGCCCCCGCGGCCACCACGCCCGCACCGGCGATCACGGCACGCCGGGCCGGCCCCCGCCGCTGTCCCTCGGCCATCCGCTTCCCCAACCCCCGTGCATCCCCGCATGAACCTGTGAACGAGCTTGCAGTCTGCGGCCGCTTCCTGTGAATGGCGTTGCGGTTTCATGGCGGTGCCCCTGCCTTCTGATGCCGGTCGGCACTTCCGGACGCCGGTCCGCACAGGTCAGCCCGTCCGGCGTTCGATGACGGGGCCGTTCAGGCCGAAGCGGGGGTCTGGGGGTGGCAGCCCCCAGCGAACGCCCAGCTCAACGCCCGATCGCTGACAGCGAACGCCACCGGGGGAACATTGGCGAAGCGCTGTGCATTGAGTCGGCATAGCTCAACTTGACTGCCGAAGGGGAGATCATGGCTTCGACGTCCACACCGCTCACTCTGCCTGTGCTGCCGCTCGACGACGAGGTCGTGCTGCCCGGAATGGTGGTTCCGCTGGACCTGAACGACGCCGACGTACGCGCCGCGGTGGAGGCCGCCCAGGCCGCCGCCCGGTCCGAACCGGGAAAGCCGAAGGTCCTGCTGGTCCCACGCATCGACGGCACGTACCCGAGCACCGGCGTGCTCGGCACCGTCGAGCAGGTCGGCCGGCTGGCCGACGGTGATCCGGGCGCCCTCATCCGCGGCCGCGGCCGGGTGAAGATCGGCGCCGGCACCACCGGACCGGGCGCGGCACTGTGGGTCGAGGGGACGAGGATCGACGAGACGGTTCCCGAGCCGCTGCCCGGCCAGGTCGCCGAACTCGTCAAGGAATACAAGGCGCTTGCCACCGCCTGGCTGCGCAAGCGCGGCGCCTGGCAGGTCGTGGACCGCGTCCAGGCCATCGATGACGTGTCCCAGCTCGCCGACAACTCCGGCTACTCGCCGTTCCTGACCACCGAGCAGAAGATCGAACTGCTCGAGACCGCCGACCCGGTGGCCCGCCTCAAGCTCGCCACCCAGCTCCTGCGCGACCACCTCGCCGAGCAGGACGTCGCCGAGACCATCGCCAAGGACGTCCAGGAGGGCGTCGACAAGCAGCAGCGCGAGTTCCTGCTCCGCCGCCAGCTGGAGGCCGTCCGCAAGGAGCTGCGCGAGCTCAACGGCGAACAGGACGGCGAGGAGTCCGACGACTACCGCGCCCGCGTGGAGGCCGCCGACCTGCCGGAGAAGGTCCGCGAGGCCGCCCTCAAGGAGGTCGACAAGCTGGAGCGGTCCTCCGACCAGTCGCCCGAGGGCTCCTGGATCCGCACCTGGCTGGACACCGTCCTCGAACTCCCGTGGAACGACCGGACCGAGGACGCGTACGACATCCAGGGCGCCAAGGCGATCCTGGACGCCGAGCACGCCGGTCTGGAGGACGTGAAGGAGCGGATCACCGAGTACCTGGCGGTGCGCAAGCGCCGTACGGACCGTGGCCTGGGCGTCATCGGCGGCCGGCGTGGCGGTGCCGTACTGGCCCTGGTCGGCCCGCCCGGCGTCGGCAAGACCTCGCTCGGCGAGTCGGTCGCGCACGCCATGGGCCGCAAGTTCGTCCGCGTCGCCCTCGGCGGCGTCCGCGACGAGGCGGAGATCCGCGGCCACCGCCGTACGTACGTCGGCGCACTGCCCGGCCGTATCGTGCGGGCGATCAAGGAGGCCGGCTCCATGAACCCGGTCGTCCTGCTCGACGAGATCGACAAGGTGGGATCGGACTTCCGCGGCGACCCGGCCGCAGCACTCCTCGAAGTCCTCGACCCGGCGCAGAACCACACCTTCCGGGACCACTACCTGGAGGTCGAACTCGACCTGAGCGACGTGGTGTTCCTGGCGACGGCGAACGTGCTCGAAGCCATCCCGGAGGCCCTGCTCGACCGTATGGAGCTGGTCCGCCTGGACGGCTACACCGAGGACGAGAAGGTCGTCATCGCCCGTGACCACCTGCTTCCGCGCCAGCTGGAGCGGGCGGGCCTGGACAAGGACGAGGTGACCCTGGACGAGAGCGCCCTGCGCAAGCTCGCCGGCGAGTACACGCGCGAGGCGGGCGTCCGCACCCTGGAGCGCTCGATCGCCCGGCTGCTCCGCAAGGTCGCGGCCCAGCACGAACTGGGCGACCGGGAGCTGCCGTTCACCATCAAGGACGAGGACCTGCGCGCCCTGATCGGCCGTCCGCACCACGTGCCCGAGTCCGCCCAGGACCCGGCCGAGCGCCGTACGGCGGTCCCGGGTGTGGCGACGGGTCTCGCGGTGACGGGTGCCGGCGGTGATGTGTTGTTCGTCGAGGCGTCCCTGGCCGATCCGGAGACGGGCGCGGCGGGTCTGACGCTGACCGGGCAACTGGGCGACGTGATGAAGGAGTCGGCGCAGATCGCGCTCTCCTTCCTGCGCTCGCACGGTGCCGAACTGGAGCTGCCGGTGGGTGACCTGAAGGACCGGGGCGTCCACATCCACTTCCCGGCGGGCGCGGTGCCGAAGGACGGCCCGAGCGCGGGCGTCACGATGACGACGGCGCTGGCGTCCCTCCTGTCCGGCCGGCTGGTCCGCACGGACGTGGCGATGACGGGCGAGGTCTCCCTGACCGGCCGCGTCCTGCCCATCGGTGGCGTCAAGCAGAAGCTGCTGGCCGCGCACCGGGCGGGCGTCACGACCGTCATCATCCCGAAGCGCAACGAACCCGACCTGGACGACGTCCCCGCGGAGGTCCTGGACAAGCTCGACGTCCACGCCGTGACGGATGTCCGTCAGGTCCTGGAACTGGCCCTCGCGCCCGCCACGAACGACGCGAGGCCGGAGGTTCCGGTGGCGGCGTGACGGACGCAACCGGATAGGAGAAGGCCCGGGTCCCGTGAGGGAGGCCCGGGCCTTCGCCGTACGTGCGTGCGTCAGCCGTTGGCGAGGGCGACGACCCGGTCCAGCGCGCCGTTGAACTTGTCGTGGTCGCCTACGGTCGGGCCGGACGAGGTGTACTGCCACATCGTGTAGTACGACCACCCGGCCGGCAGCGTCCCCACCTCCGACGCGTACCGCGCGATCCACAGCGGGTTGGACGAGGCGAAGCCGGAGTAGTTCCCGGTGCAGTCGGTCCACCAGCTGGTGGCCGTGTAGATCACCGCGTCCCGGCCCGTCCGCGCCTTGTACGTGTCCAGGAAGTCGGTGATCCAGCCGACCATCGCGCTCTGGGACTTGCCGTAGCACTCGGCCCCGTACGGGTTCCATTCGATGTCGAGGGTGCCGGGGAGGGTCTTGCCGTCCTGGGACCAGCCGCCGCCGTGGTCGACGAAGTAGTCGGCCTGGGTGGCGCCGCTGGTGGTGTCGGGGGTGGCGAAGTGGTACGCGCCGCGGATCATGCCGACGTTGTAGGAGCCGTTGTACTGCTGGGCGAAGTAGGGGTTGGTGTAGTACGTCCCCTCGGTCGCCTTGGTGTAGGCCCATTTGACCCCGCTGCTCCACAGGGTCGACCAGGCGACGTTGCCCTGATAGCCGGAGACGTCGACGCCCTCGGTCTGGGTGGCGGCACCGGCGGCGGGGGTGCCGCCCTGGCCGTCGTGGGCGAGGACGCCCATGCCCATGTGGGCGGAGCCGCGGGACGGGGTGGTCGCCGCGTCGGCCGGGGCGGCGAGGGTGAGCGAGAGAGCGGCGAGCAGGAGTCCGGCGAGGAAGAGGCGCCGGGGGCGGAGCGGGTTCGGTCTGTGCACGGGCATGGCGTGCCTCCGAAGGCTCGGTGATGCTCGGTGGGGGGAAACGACGAAGAAGCTACGCACGTAGAGGAACGGGTGTGAAGAGGGGGCGGAGGCTGCCGTTGGTCTAGCCCTGCGAAATACTTGAGGAGCTGCGGCGATGACCGCGTCGGGCGGAAACTTTCAGGACCGGGAAATCCGAGGCAGGGGTTGACGTGCACGAAGGCGGAAACGGGGACGAGACCCGACTCTCCTCCCCAGCGTCACCAAGTGGTGCGGACCAGGAGTACCTGTCCCTGGAGCGCGAACTGACGGTCCTGCTGCGGCGCGCCCGCGCCAACCAGGGCGAGATGGCCCGCGAGGTCCACCCCGACCTGGAGCCGGCGGCGTACGGCCTGCTGATCCGCCTCGACGAGTGCGGCCGCCAGCGGGCCACGGAACTGGCCGCCTACATCGGCGTCGGCAAGGCCACCATGTCCCGCCAGCTCCGCGCCCTGGAGGACCTGGGCCTCGTCGCCCGCGAGCCCGACCCCGCCGACGGCCGGGCGTGGCTGGTGCACCTCACGGACGAGGGCCACCACCGTGTGACGAAGGTCCGGGAGGCCCGCCGAGGGCGGTACGTCAGCCAGCTGGCCCACTGGGACCGGCGCGAGGTGTCCGAACTCGCCCGGCTGCTCGGGCAGTTGAACCGGGGGATGGAGCGGTAGACGGGGTCAGCCGCGGGCGGTGGGCAGTTCCGCGTACACCGCCGTCGCGTCGTCGTGGGTCTTGCTCCGGCGCAGGTGGGTGCGGGTCTCCGCGTCGGACCGTTCCAGTTCGCGGACCCGCTCCACCAGTGCCGTCGCGCCCTCCTTGCGGACGAAGCGCAGACAGTCCGGCCAGTCGCCCTCGTGGAACTTCTCCACCCAGCGTGCGGCCCCGTCGGAGAGGGCCAGCAGGGCCCGTACCTCGCGTCGTGGCACCGTCCCCGTCACCGCGCGTGCCGCCACGGTCGGGTCCGCCGCCGCGGTGAAGAAGCCGCCCTCCTTGTTGCGGACCGTCGAGTCCACGAGCGCGTCCGTGGCCAGCGAGGCGCGCGGCAGGCGCGACAACCGGTCGTCCAGTACGGCCGTCACCGTGCCCTCCGGGGACTCCAGCAGCAGGGCCGAGTCGGACAGGACCAGGTAGTCGAGTGAGTCCCGGCCCCAGCGCGCCACGACCACCGTGGCCTGTGGGGTGCGCGGGTGAGAAAGGTCACAGGTTTGTTCATGTGCCCGGGCGGTACGCGTGATGGCGCGGGAAAGCGCTTCAGTCAGCGGAACATCCGGGAGGGAAACGGTCAGTTCGGTCAGCGCACCGCCCAGGCGGGCCGTGTACCAGGGGACGGAATGCAGACAGCCCGTCTCGCCGCGCGGCGGAGTCACCCCGTCCAGGACCACCACCGCACCGCCCCGGCCGGAAGCGGGCAGGGCAACGGCGGCGAAGTCCTCGTTGGGGCGGGTGGGATCGCCCGGCTCCGAAACAAGTTCCGTACGCATTCGGCCAGTCTGCACGACGTCTTCACGGGCTTCACCAAAGGCTGGCATTGGTCGCCGAATTGGCGTACTCGCGCAGGTCAGGTGCCTGATTTGGGGTGGAATCCGATGTTCCGGGAAGGCGTGGTGGCACATAGTGCCACCGCCCGCCGCAGACGTCCAACCGGCCTGCCGGGAAAGGCCGCCGCAAGGGCCGGAGGAACTTGCCCGGCCGCTCTCCTCCGATGTTCACTCCTTCGGGTGGCGGGTCAGGTGATGCGCGGCCACCGCCCAAGGGAGTTGGGAGGGTCGGGACCCGTACGGGGTGTTTTGCGCACAGTCGGCGGAAGTTGACGGAGCGTCACCCGGGCCCACGAGTATCACGAGTCAGGAATGCGAGCACCGGTGCAGAAGAGGCGGCCTCGTCGTACAGGCAAGCAGATGGCCCCCGCAGGGGGTTCGGAGCAGACCCCCGGCCCCGTCACCGGCAAGGGCCGGCCCACTCACGTACGCAACCGGCTCATCGTCGCCGTGGCCGTCGTCGCCGCTGCCGTCGCGGGCGCCGGAGCACCGTCCGTCCTCGCGGCCTCCGGCCGGCTCAATGACTCCCAGGACCTGGTGACGCTCGCCGGGCAGACCCAGGACGCGCTGGCCCTCGCCCACTCGCTCGCCGACGAGCGGGACGACGTCACGGCGTACATCGCGGCGGGCCGCGCCAAGTCCAAGGCCCCCTCCGAGCAGCACAGCGCCCGCGTCGACCGACAGGTCGAGGAGCTGCGCGCCGACACCGACATCTCCGCCGCCCTGCGCACCGACCTCGACGGCATCGCGAGCCTGCGCCGCTCCGCGCTCACCGGCCGGAACAGCGCCCTCGAGGCCCACGACGCCTACTCCACCGCCATCACCGGCCTGCACCGGCTCGCCGAGCAACTGGCCGAGCAGATGCCGACCCGGGCCGGCGGCGGCGCCCACGCGCTCGCCGAACTCGACTCCGCCGTACAGCAGTCGGCCGCCGCCCGCGGCCTGCTCCTCGCGGCCCTCGACGTCCCCCGCACCACCCGGACCGTCACCAACCCCCTCACCGGCCTGACGAGCACGACCACCACCTCCTCGGCCGCCGACACCAAGACCCGCGACGCCCTGACCGCCGCCGCCCAGCAGGCCCGGCTGCGCTCCGACGCCGCCCTCGCCGACTTCCGCGAGACCGCGACCGACGCGGCCAAGACGTCGTACGACTCCACGGTCACCGGCCCCGAGGTCAACCAGGCCGACACGTACCTGGCCTCCCTCACCGACCAGCCGACCCTGAGCGACTCCGAACTCGGCACCAGCGCCACCAAGGTCGACGCCGCGCTCTCCGCCCGCGTCGACATGATGCGCGGCGTCGAGTCCGCCCTCTACGACCGCCGTACCAAGGACCTCGCGAAGCTCCGTGACGACGACGTCACCGCGCTGGAGATCCGTATCGCGGTCCTGGGCGCGTTGATGCTGGTGGCGATCGGCATCGCGACCGCGATGGCCCGCTCGCTGACCCGGCCGCTGTCCGTCCTACGCCGAGGCTCGGCCCGCCTCGCGGAGTCGTCGGACCCGGCCGCCGAGGAGCCGATCACCTTCACCGGCCGCAACGACGAGTTCGCCCAGGTCGTCCGCTCCGTCAACGCCCTGCACACGCACGCCGCCGCCCTGCACGAGCGCATCGCCACCCTGGAGGCCGACCGCAAGCACCTGGTCGGCCAGCGCCAGAAGATGGCCGACGCCCGCGAGGAGCTGCGCACCGAACTCGCCGACGCCGCAGCCCAGTTGGGCCGCCTGCGGGACAGCATCGGCGGCACCTTCGTGAACCTGTCCCTGCGCACCCTCGGCCTGATCGAGCGCCAACTGACGGTCATCGAGGGCCTGGAGGAGCGCGAGCACGACCCCGACCGGCTCGCCACCCTCTTCAAGCTCGACCACTTCGCCACGGTCATGCGCCGCCACAGCGAGAACCTCCTGGTCCTCGCCGGCACCGAACACGTGCAGCAGCACGCGGGCCCGGTCCCGCTGGTGGACGTGGTCCGGGCGGCGGTGAGCGAGATCGAACGCTACGAGCGGGTCCGCATCGCCGCCCTGCCCCCGCACGCGCATGTGGCCGGCTTCGCCGCGGACGACCTGAGCCATCTGTTGGCCGAACTGATGGAGAACGCCTCCTCCTTCTCCCCGCCGGACATGCCCGTCGAGGTCTCCGGCTGGCTGCTGGAGAACGGCGAGGTCATGCTCTCCGTCCAGGACGAGGGCATCGGCATGACCGCCGACCGCATGACCCGCCTCAACACCCGCCTGTCCGAGTTCGACCCCGAGTCCCCCTACGACCAGGAGGGCGAGGAGGGTCTGGGCCTCGGCCTCTACGTCGTCGCCCGCCTCGCCCACCGCCACGGCGTCCGCGTCCAGCTGCGCGCGCAGAAGCAGGGCGGAGTGGCCGCGGTGGTGGTCCTCCCACAGGCGCTCCTGGCCCCGGCCCCGTCGTCCGCGATCCCGTCCGCCTCAGCCTCCCCGCCACCTGGCACCAACCCCACCTTCTCCCTCCCGGGAGCCGACGCCGAGGCCAACTCCAACGTCCTGCACGGCCGTTCGGCCTCAACGGACCCGTTGGTGGCACTGGCGGAGAGGGCGGTACGGGGGAGGGGCGCCGACGAGGCGCTCCTGGCGGAGACCGACGCCGCACGTGAGAGGCCGGAGCACGGAGAGCCGACGGCCGCCGAGGCGACCGCGCGGGACGAGGACGCCGTGGCGCTGGGCCAGGACCCGCACGGTGACGCCGCGGAGCCGCCGAGGACAGGCGTCCCCCTTCCGGCCGAGACGACGATGGAACTCCTCATCCCACCTCAGCTGAACAAGTCCGACACACACCCCGAGCCGGAGCCGACCGAGTCCCACGCCCGTCCCGCGCCGGGGGCGGCTGGGGTCTTCTCGGGTTCCGAGCCGGGAGAGGCTGGGGCCTTCGCCGGTTCTGAGCCGGGGGCGGCTGGGGCCTTCTCGGGTTCTGAGTCGGGGGCGGCCGGGGCCTTCGCCCGTCCCGCGCCGGGGGCGGCTGGGGTCTTCTCGGGTTCTGAGCCGGGGGCGGCTGGGGTCTTCGCCGGTTCTGAGCCGGGGGCGGCTGAGGCCTTCGCCCGTCCCGAGCCGGGGGCGGCTGGGGTCTTCTCGGGTTCTGAGCCGGGGGCGGCTGGGGCCTTCGCCGGTTCTGAGCCGGGGGCGGCTGAGGGTTCCTCGCGTTCCGAGCCGGGCACGGCCGAGGTCTACTCGCGCCCCGCGCCGGAGGCGGCTGAGGCCTTCGCCCGTTCCGAGAAGGTACCGTCCCAGCCATATGCCCGTTCCGAGCCGGAGACGGCTGAGCTCTACTCGCGTCCCGAGCCCGAGCCGGTCCCCTTCCACCTCCACCCCGCGGCCGCCGACGGCGAGTCCGCCCCACAGGGGCCACCCGCACCCGACGACGAAAGCAGTACGGGTGGTGCGGGTGGGAACCAACACGCCGAAGGCGAAGCCGAGGCGGAACACACCCGCACCCCGGACGAGGAACCCGTCACCGCGAAGGGCCTCCCCAAGCGCACCCCGAAGATCACGGCACCCCCATCGGCTCAACCCAAGCGGAGCGGTTCCGTGGACGCCGAAGCCCTCCGCCGCAGACTCGGCGGCTTCCGCCGCGGCGCCACCGCCGGCTACCGCGACGTACAGGCAGAGATCGCCGAACAAACAGGCCAGACCAAGGCATCGGCCACAGAATCATCTCCATCCGAAGAAGCCACGGGGGGCACAGTCGAGGAGGCAAGCAGTTGACCGCGCCCAGTACCTTCGGACTGAGCAGTGAAGCCCGTAACCTGCACTGGCTGCTGACCAACCTGGTCGAGGAGGTGCCGGGCATCGAATCAGTGGCGGTCGTCTCATCCGACGGACTCCTGCTGCTCTCCTCCGACCCGGGCCGAAACGACGAGGCCCGTCAGGCACAGTCCCGCACCACCAAGAGCCCCCGAGGCTCCTCCGCCGATCTCGCCACCATCGTCTCCGGTATCGGCAGCCTCACCATCGGCGCCGCCCGGCTCATGGACTCCGGCCCGGTGAAGCACACGATGGTCGCGATGGACGAGGGCAGCCTGTTCGTGATGTCGATCAGCGACGGCTCACTGCTCGGCGTGCACGGCTCCCCGGACTGCGACATGAGCGTGGTGGCGTACCACATGGCCCTGTTCGTCGGCCGCGCCGGCCACGTCCTCACCCCCGAACTCCGCAGCGAGCTACGACAATCCCTGGAGCAGCAGTCCGCCGGGAGCGCCCCGTGAGCAACACCCCCAAGAACCCCAGGACTTCCGGGAAACAGACGCTCCCGGTCCGCGGCGGCGACCGCAAACCCGCCCGCGTCCGCCCCTACTCGCTCACGGGCGGCCGTACCCGCTTCGGCCATGTCCTCCTCGTGGAGACGTTCGTGGCCAGCACGGCCGCGCTCGACGCCCCCGAGGAGCGCAAGGAGCTGACTGGGGGCACCGCCCGTGCTATTGGCAGCGGGGGAGGTTCCCTCACCACCCGGGTCATGCCGGAGATGCGGGCCATCGTCGAACTGTGCCGCCGTATGCGCACGGTGGCCGAGATCGCCGCGCTGCTGAGGATGCCGCTCGGTGTGGTCCGCGTGCTGCTCAGCGACCTCGCGGACCAGGGACAGATCCGTGTGTACGGCACCGGGACCGGTCACGGTACGGGCCGTCCCGACCGCGCTCTGCTGGAAAGGGTGCTGAGTGGACTCCGTCGTCTTTAGAGACACCGCATTCGAGGACACCGACGAGGATCTGAAGTCCTGGCAGACGGACCGCACCCGTGCCCCCATAGCCACGAAGATAGTGGTGGCGGGCGGTTTCGGCGTCGGCAAGACCACGCTGGTGACCGCCGTCTCGGAGATCACGCCGCTGCAGACCGAGGCGCTGATGACCGAGGCCAGCGAGGAGACCGACGATCTCACCGCCACGCCCGGCAAGCTCACCACCACCGTGGCCATGGACTTCGGCCGCCTCACGCTCGACGACGACCTGGTGCTCTACCTGTTCGGCACGCCGGGCCAGCAGCGGTTCTGGTTCATGTGGGACGACCTGGTGCGCGGTGCGATCGGCGCCGTCGTCATGGCCGACACCCGGCGCCTCAAGGACTGCTTCCCCGCGCTCGACTACTTCGAGAGCTGCGGGCTGCCGTACGTCGTCGCGGTCAACCACTTCGACGGCAGCGAGCGCTTCGAACCCGAGGACGTGCGGGAGGCGTTGACGATCCCCGCGCACATACCTGTAATGATCATGGATGCGCGGCGGAGGATCTCGGTGATCGAGACGCTTCTGTCTCTGGTCGCCCACGCGCTGGACGAAACCCCCGAGTAGTCCCCGAGCAGTCCTGAGCAGCCTCGAACAGGAGAACAGCAGCCGTATGCGGAAGATACTCGTCGTCGGAGCCGGTCAGTCCGGGCTCCAGCTCGCCCTCGGACTCCAGTCGCACGGGTACGAGGTCACCCTGATGTCGAACCGGACGGCGGACGAGATCCGCTCCGGCCGGGTCATGTCGACGCAGTGCATGTTCCACACCGCACTGCAGCACGAGCGCGATCTCCAGCTGAACTTCTGGGAGTCCCAGGCCCCGAAGATCGAAGGACTCGGCGTCTCGGTCGCGGCCCCCGGATCGTGGGGCGAGGGTCCGGCCGCCCGGGCCATCGACTGGGTGGGCACACTCGACGGGTACGCGCAGTCGGTCGACCAGCGGGTGAAGATGGCCGGCTGGATGGAGACCTTCGCCCAGCGCGGCGGGCAGCTGGTCATCCACGGCGCGGCGGTCTCCGACCTCGACTACTTCTCCCGTACGTACGACCTGGTGCTGGTCTCGGCGGGCAAGGGCG
The DNA here is from genome assembly GCF_053596855.1 of Streptomyces sp. NPDC001617. Classification (NCBI taxonomy): domain Bacteria; kingdom Bacillati; phylum Actinomycetota; class Actinomycetes; order Kitasatosporales; family Streptomycetaceae; genus Streptomyces; species Streptomyces sp. NPDC001617. The sequence continues at coordinate 20,708 of NZ_JBSFHA010000047.1, read as the reverse complement.
AGCTGGTGTCCATGTTCGGCCGGGACGCGTCGCGTTCCCCGTACACCGAGCCGCAGCGGGCGCTGGCCGTCTCGTACGTCCACGGTCTCGGCCCGCGTGCGGAGCACCCGGAGTTCGAGGCGGTGCGGTGCAACCTGGTGCCGGGCGTCGGCGAGCTGTTCGTCATGCCGACGCTCACCACCTCCGGCCGCGCGGACATCCTCTTCTGGGAGGGCATACCCGGCGGCCCGCTCGACGTCTTCAACGGCGTCAAGGACCCGGCGGAGCACCTCTCCCTGACCCTGGAACTCATGGAGAAGTTCACGCCCTGGGAGTACGCGCGGGCCACGAAGGTCGAACTGACCGATGCGGGCGGGGTGTTGGCCGGGCGCTACGCGCCGACCGTGCGCAATCCGATCGGGCGGCTGCCCGGCGGGGGGCTGGTGCTGGGCGTCGCGGATGTGGTGGTCGCCAACGACCCGATCACCGGGCAGGGCTCCAACTCCGCCTCCAAGTGCGCCGCTTCGTATCTCGCCTCGATTCTCGAGAACGGCGAGAAGGAGTTCGACGAGGTCTGGATGCGGGCCACGTTCGAGCGGTACTGGGAGACGGCTCAGCACGTCACCAAGTGGACCAACGCGATGCTGTCCCCGCCGCCGGAGCACATCCTGAACCTGATCGGTGCGGCCGGCCAGCTGCAGCCGGTGGCGGATCGGTTCGCCAACGGCTTCGACAATCCGGCCGACTTCGAGAACTTCTTCTATGAGCCGGAGAAGACAGACGCCTATCTGGCCTCGGTGGCGGCGGGGGCCTGAGCACCGTCTGGACGTACCGCTCCGAGGATCGGGTAGGAGGCAATCGCCGACACTCCGACCTTCTCGCCCGTCCTCGGGGCCTGGATCACCTTTCCGTCACCCAGGTACATCGCCACATGCGTCGCCTCGGGGAAGTAGACCACCAGGTCGCCGGGGCGCAGTTGCTTCAGGGGGATTCTGGGGAGTCGCGCCCACTGTTCCTGGCTGGTGCGGGGGATCGGGGTACCGGCCTGCCCCCAGGCCCGGGACGTCAGCCCCGAGCAGTCGTACGACGTCGGGCCCTCGGCTCCCCATTCGTACGGCTTTCCGAGCTGCTGCACGGCGTACCGTACGGCTCGGTCGCCCTGGCGGGACGGCTCGTGGTCGTCGCCGAGGGCGCCGGACGTGATGAGCTGCTGCTGTGCCCCGTCGGTTCTGGTCTTCTCCAACTCGGCCAGCGCGGAGAGCTGTTCGGGGGTGAGGGAGACGAGGAGCCGCTCCACGTCCTTGAGCCGCTGCTGTACGTCGTCGCGGTCCTTCTTCCGGCGTGCGGCGAGGGAGAGCTGACCGTCGAGAGCCTTGCGGGCCTCACGGGCCAGTTCGCCGGCCTTCTTCTCGGTGCCGGTGAGGCGGCCGACCGTCTCGGCGCGGTCGCGGGCGAGTTGGCCGATGACGTGGCTCTCGTCCAGGGCCTGTTGGGGGTTTCTGGCCAGGAGGATGCGGACGTACGGGGAGATGTCCGTGCTGTTCTGGTACTGCTGCCGGGCCAGTCGGCCGGCCGCGACTCGGCTGTCGTCGAGGGAGAGGCGGGTGCGGGCGAGTTCGTGGTCCAGGCGGTCGACCTGTGCGCGCTGCCGCTTCAGCTTCTCCTCGGTGGCGTTGTAGGTCTCGGTGGCCTGTTCGGCTTCGTGGTAGAGCTTCTGAAGGTCTGTCAGCAGCTGGGGAACGGTGCGGTCGCCGGGGGGCGGGGTGGGGGCGGCTGCGGCGGGGAGCGGCGCGAGGGCCGTGCCGGCCGCCAGTGCCGTCGTACACACCAGACGAAGGAGCCTTCCTGACATGTCGTCACCTCCGGTACGGGCAGTCCCTCTGCTCCGCACCGTGAGCTTCAGACGGGCGCGGCGGCTTCGCGCGCTGGGTGTGCGCGGTTCGGCGCAACCCCGTCACTCGGTCGTGTCGTCCGGCTTGCTGTCCGGCGTGGCGTGTGGCGTGGCGGGTGGAGGGGCGTCTGCGGCCGGTTTGGTGTCCCGTTTGGACCAGGGCCATGTGAGTCGGCCCGTGTCCTTGTTGTCCGGGTCGTACTCGTACTTCCAGCCCTGGGGGATGCCGAGGCGCTTGCTGTGGCCTCGGGGGGTGCGACGGTAGATCAGGACGGTGGGGGTGCCGCCGGACGGGTCCGGGACCGGGATGCGGTAGATCTTGGGCGGGTGGCCGGTGGGGCCGAGGAGGACGGGTAGCACGCGGCCGTCCATCGGGCCGCCCTCGAAGGGGGTGTTTTCGCTCTTCACGGGACCAGTGTCAGACATCCTCGGCGAGGGCCTGGACCAGTGCGGCGGTCTGGGGGTCCCTGGTCGCGGTGACCGAGAGCACGGCCGCGAACTGGTCGACGAGCCAGTCGCGGAGTTCGTCGAGGGGTGGTTGCTTGTCCTCGTCGAGCCAGATCAGGGACGCCGCTTCGACTGCGGTGATCCACATCCGTACGGTCATGCGGAGGCGTAGGCCCGGGTCCGTGACCTCGAGGTGGCTGAGGATGTGCTCGGCCGCGGCTCGGCGTACGCCGTCGACGATGGCGGTCGTGCGGGACGTCTCGACCACGCTGCCGCCCTGGAGGAGGGCGCTGAAGCCGGCGTCGTGCTGGTCGACGAAGGCGAGGTAGCGGTCGAGGGCGCGGGCGAGGCGGGGGAGGCGGGGGCCCTCGCGGGGTTCGTCGAAGCAGTGCTGGAGTTCTTCGGCGGCGGAGCGGAGGGCGGCCTCGTAGAGCTGTTGCTTGCCGCCCGGGAAGTAGCGGTAGACGAGGGGGCGGGAGACTCCGGCCGCTTCTGCCACGTCGTCGAGGGAGACGTCCTCGGGGGCGCGCTGTGCGAAGAGTTTCAGGGCGGCGTCGAGGAGTTGGATGCGGCGTTCCTCGACGCTGAGGCGGCGGTAGGCGGGGGTTGCGGCCGGGGTCATGTAGCGCAGCGTATCCGTCCCGGTGGGTGGGCCGTCATTCGTCTGCGGGCGGGTGGGGGCTGGTCGCGCAGTTCCCCGCGCCCCTGGATGCCTGCGGCGCAGCTGCGGCTTCGGTGGGGGTGTGCGTAGCGCCTACGGGTGGTGGGTGGGTCGGGGCCGGGGCGGGGGGTGTCCGTCCTCGGTCGGGCGGCGCTGTCTATCAAGAGGTCACCCGGTGACGGACGCCCGCCGCTGCGGGCGGACACCCCCCGCCCCGACCCCTTCCCGCCGCGCGCGACTAACGGCCACATGCCAACGCCGACTACCTGCACGCCCCCAAGGGGCGCGGGGAACTGCGCGACCGGCCACGACGGCGCCGCACTGTGATCCACGGGCGACGGACGGCCCATCCCGGCGCAGGCCCCCTGCACGCCCCCAAGGGGCGCGGGGAACTGCGCGACCGGCCACGACGGCGCCGCACTGTGATCCGCGGGCGACCGACGGCCCATCCCGGCGCAGGCTTCCTGCACGCCTTCAGGGGGCGCGGGGAACTGTGCGACCAGCCACGACGGTGCCGCGCTGTGATTCGAGGGCCGGACGGCTCAGCGCGACGCAGGCCCGCTGCACGCTCCCAAGGGGCGCGGGGAACTGCGCGACCAGCCGCCACGCACCCGCACCCCCTACGACCCCCCGCCGCACCCCCTACCGCGTCACGCCAGCAGTCCCGAGGACTTCCACAGCCGCCGCCCAACCCCTCGCAGCACCCCGATGTCGTCCAGGAAGTCCGTCAGCCGCTTCGCGCCCGTCTGCATCACCTCGCGGCGATGCCCACTGGCCTGCACCTGGGCCATGGCCTCCCGCTTGTCCAGGCCTACGTTCGTGTAGACCTCGGGGTTCACGAAGGCGACGGAGAACACGCGGGCGAACTCGCCGGAGGTCACGCGGGTGAACTCCTGGGACCACCTCGGGGCCGTCACCATCTGGCGCCGTAGCTCTTCACGGGCGTAGCGGACGTGGCGGGCCTCCTCGACGACGTGGATGCGGGTGACTCCGCGGATCAGGGGCTGGACCCGCTCGTCAGGGAAGGTCAGCCGCTGCATCCAGTCGAGGACCTCCTCGCCGAGCAGGGTGGCCGTGAAGGACCCCGGTGTGGTCGAGATGGTCTTGAAGAGGCGGCCGAGGTTCTGGTGGACGCGGGCCACCGGGTACCAGGGAGTGTCCCCGTGGGAGATCAGGCGGGCGAACATCTTCGAGTGGCGGCACTCGTCCTCGATCTCGGTGAGGGCGTAGCGCACATGGGCGCTCGTGGCGGCCTTGTCGTAGATGTGGCGGACCAGCAGTTGCATCAGGATGAGCTCGAACCAGATGCCGAGGGAGGCGAGGGCGGCCGCCTCGTGCTGGGAGAGCAGGATGCGCTGCTCCTCGCCCATGCGCTTCCAGAGCGGGGTGTCGTAGAGGGACACCAGCTCCGGGGGCCAGAACCACTTGCCGTCCTCGAAGGGGGCGCTCCAGTCCAGCTCCTGGTCCGGGTCGAAGGAGTGCTTGGCGGAGGAGGCGAGGAGGCGTTCGGCCACCTGTTCGCGGTCCTTGAGGAGGCCGAGCGCGTCGCGCAGGCCGTCGAGCGCGTCGGCTTCTGTCAGACTCGTCATGGTCTTATGAGACTGCCTGTCAGCAAGCTCGTCAATCCCTCGTGCGCTACTTGTTGACCCCGCGTCTACCACGTGTGAGCCTGCGGAACATGTCGACTTACGACCTGTATGCCAAGGATCCCGGGGACTCTCCCTGGCAGGTGCCGGCGACCGGCTCGGCCCGTTTCAGCTGGGAGTACGACGACGGGCGCGACCGTCTGCTCGCCCTGTACCAGAAGGGGAAGGACAAGCAGTGGGACGGGCAGCGGCGGATCGAGTGGGAGCTGGAGGTCGATCCGTGTGATCCGTTGGGGACGCCGGACGAGTCGATGTCCCTCTACGGCACCAGGCACTGGGCCAAGATGACGGAGAAGGACAAGGGGGAGCTGCGGCGGCACTACGCCTCCTGGCAGTTCAGTCAGTTCCTGCACGGCGAGCAGGGCGCGATGGTGTGTGCGGCTCGGATCGTGGAGTCGGTGCCGGATCTGGACGCCAAGTTCTACTCGGCGACCCAGACCATGGACGAGGCGCGGCACGCGGAGATCTACGGCCGTTTCCTGCACGAGAAGATCGGGATGCTCTACCCGATCAACGACAACCTCCAGTCCCTGCTGGGCGACACCCTCCGCGACAGCCGTTGGGACATGCCCTACCTCGGCATGCAGGTCCTGATCGAGGGTCTGGCGCTGGCCGCGTTCGGCATGATCCGCGACACGACGGACAAGCCCCTCCCCAAGCAGATCCTCGCCTATGTGATGCAGGACGAGGCCCGGCACGTGGCCTTCGGTCGGATGGCGCTGCGCGACTACTACAGGCAGCTCACCGACGCCGAACTGCGCGAGCGCGAGGAATTCGTCATCGAGGGCTGTTACTTGATGCGTGATCGCCTGCGGGGCGTCGAGGTGCTGGAGAACTTCGGGATCCCGAAGGGGGAGGCCGAGGAGTACAGCGAGCGTTCCGAATTCCTCGCCTTGTTCCGGCAGTTGCTGTTCTCGCGCATCGTGCCGTGTGTCAAGGACATCGGGTTGTGGGGGAAGCGGCTGCAGCAGGCGTATGTCGACATGGGTGTGTTCGAGATGGGGAACTCGAATCTGGATCTGCTGATGGCTCAGGACGAGGCCATTGCCGAGCAGTTGGACGCCGAACGGTTCGCGGTGGAGGAACGGGAGCGGGTCGCCGAGGTGGACGGGGTCATCGAGGCGGGGATGACCGAGGGGTGACGGTCACACGCATGGAGTAACGTGCTGACGTGTCCACGCCTCAGGGCCCGTACGGGCCGCAGAACCCCTACGGCCGGCAGCCCGCGCAGGGTCCCTATGCCGGTGGTCCGTACGGTCAGCAGCCCCCCGCGCCGCAGCAGCCGCCCTACCCGCAGCAACAGCAGCAGGCGTACGGGGGGTGGGGTGCGCCCCCGATGCCCCCGCCGCCGCGGAAGAGCCGGACCGGGCTGGTGATCGGCATCGTGGGTGGGGTGGCCGCCCTGGTCGTGGCGGTCGTCGCGGGGCTGGCGATGCTCGGGTCCAAGGTCGAGAGCAACTTTCCCGACGCCAAGTTCGAGCTGACCCTGCCCCAGAAGCTGCTCGACGGCCGTTACGAGCTCACCGAGGACCTCTCCGACACCGAGGGCAAGAAGGTCGAGGACGGCATGAAGGGTGCCTGGGCCGCCAAGGTCACCGAGGCCAAGGTCGCCCAGTACGGCCTGGGCGGCGACGACACCAAGGGCGTTCTGATCATCTCGGGTGTCTACGGTCGCTTCCAGAACCTCCGGGACGGCCGCGAGAGCATGCTGAAAGGCGTCACCGAGACCGACGGCCTGACCGTGGCCGTCCCCGCGCAGGACTTCCGCCCGAGCGGTTCGGACACCACGATCACCTGCGAGGTGGTCACCCAGAAGGCGTCCGCCGTCACCGTGACCTACCCGGTCTGCGCCTGGGCCGACGGCAACACGGCGGCCGTGGTCGCGAAGATGTCCGCGAGTGATGTCTCCAAGGACGCGTCGGACGTCGACATGGAGGCGGCGGCGAAGGTGACGCTCCAGGTGCGCTCGGAGACGCGGAAGGCGATCGGATAGCCAACCGGGGGTGGGGCCCCGTCAAGGGCGCGGTCGTTGATCACTCCGGGGAAGGGTGGGCCGGCGGTTCGCCCCGCTAGACCGAGCAGCCCAGATCATCCGGAACCTTCAGCGAGACAGGTTCCGCCGCTCCTGGTGCGAAGGACGTCCGCAGCGTGAAGGCGTACGGGGTCGGGCCGTTCGTGCGCAGGTGGAGGAGGCGGGACTCCGCCTCCGCGACCGTGGGGCGGTGGCCGGCCGGGACCCACCACAGGGTTGTCATGGCCTCCTGGACGCGTTCGAACCACTCGCGGCGGCGGGCGAGCATCTCTCGGTGGCGGCCCTGGTACATGTACGCCGTGAGGGCGTTCGTGTCCCGCCACACCGACATGTTGATGATCAACCATTCGTCGCCGAAGACGGAGACCTCCGTAGCGTCGCCGGAGTCGTCCTGCAGCCGCCAGACGAAACCGTCCGCGGCGTCCGCGTCGGCGTTCACGGGGTCGAGGCCGTCGACGAAGTCCTTCAACTGCGGTGAGTCCAGCGGGGCCTTGAGGCGGGCGATGTTCACCTGGGCGAGTTCGTATGCGGCAGAAGTCATGTACCGAACGTTAGGTCGGCGGCGTTGGAGAGCGGTACCCCCGTCTCAGTAAGTGGCCGCCCCGTCTAAGAGTTGAGCACCGCCTCCATCACCGCCCGCGCGATCGGCGCCGCCACCCCGCCCCCGGTGATGTCCCCCCGGTCCGCCGACGCGTCCTCCACCACCACGGCCACCGCGACCTTCGGCTCCAGGTCCCGCTCCCCCTGCGCCCACGACACGAACCAGGCGTACGGCGTCCCGGAGTTGCCGATGCCGTGCTGGGCCGTGCCGGTCTTGCCGCCCACCACGGCGCCGGGGATGGCGGCGTTCGCGCCGGTCCCCTCCGTGACCACGTCCTCCATGAGTTCCTTCATCCGGACCGCCGTCGCCGGGGCCATCGCCTGGCGGACGGGGCGTGAGCCCGGGGTCCGTACCGGGTCGCCGTCGCTCGTTGTCGTGCGTTCGACCAGGTACGGCTCCCGGACCTGGCCGCCGTTCGCCACCGCCGCCGCGACCATCGCCATCTGGAGGGGGGTCGCCCGGGTGTTGTACTGGCCGATGGAGGAGAGGGCGAGTTGTGCCTTGTCGACCGTTGTGTCGAAGGTGCTCGGCGCCACCGAGAACGGGATGCGCAGGTGTGTGTCGTTGAAGCCGAAGCCCTCCGCCGTCGCCGCCATGTCCGTCTTTCCGACGTCCACCCCGAGCTTCGCGAACACCGTGTTGCACGACCACTCGAAGGCGGCCCGCAGCGGAGCGTCCTCGCAGCCGTCGCCCTCGTTCGTGAGGGTCGTCCGCGTGCCGGGGAGGGTGTACGGGTCCGGGGAGTTCGTCGCCTCGTCGACGTCCGTCACCACACCCGCGTCCAACGCGGCCGCCATGGTGACCACCTTGAAGGTCGAGCCCGGCGGATACGTCTGCCGTACCGCCCGGTTCAGCATCGGCTTGTCCGGGTCGGTGTTCAGGCGGGTCCAGGAGCGTTCGGTGGCCGCGGAGTTGCCCGACAGCACGGCTGGGTCGTACGAGGGTGTCGAGACGAGTGCCAGGACCTTGCCCGTCGACGGCTCCACGGCCGCCACCGCGCCCTTCCGGCCGCCCAGCCCCTCGTAAGCCGCCTGCTGTGCCTCCCCGTTGAGGGTCGTGACGACCTTGCCGCCCCGGCTCTGGGCCCTGGTGAGGTCGTTCCACAGCGGGAACGGCGTGAGCATCGGGTCGGTGCCGGAGAGGAGGTCGTCCTCGGTGTGTTCGAGGAGCGTGGTGCCGTAGACCTGAGAGGCGAAGCCGGTGACAGGGGCGTACAACCGGCCGTTGGTGTACGTCCGTTCGTAGCGGAGCTGTTCGCCGGTGTCCCGGGAGCCGGTGACGGGCAGGCCGTCGACCAGGATGTCGCCGCGCCGCTGGTCGTAACGGGCGATCGTGGTGCGGCGGTTGGCCGGGTTGTCGTCGTAGGACTGGGCGCGGAAGACCTGGACTCGGGACGCGTTGACCAGGAGGGCGAGGAGGAGCAGGGTGCAGAAGGCTGCCGCGTGGCGGATGTAGCGCGTCATGGGGCCGCCTCGCCGTCGTACTGGCTGCGGGCCGAGTCGCTCACCCGGATCAGGAGCGCCACGATCGCCCAGTTGGTGACGACCGACGAGCCGCCCTGCGCGAGGAAGGGCATCGCCATGCCGGTGAGGGGGATCAGGCCGGTCACTCCGCCCGCGATCACGAACACCTGGAGCGCCACGATCGAGGCGAGGCCGACGGCCAGGAGGCGGCCGAAGGGGTCGCGCAGGGCCAGGCCGGCGCGGTAGCCGCGCTCCACCAGGAGACCGTAGAGGAGGAAGATCGCGGAGAGGCCGGACAGGCCCAGTTCCTCGCCCGCCGTGGCCAGGATGAAGTCCGACTTCGTGGCGAAGCCGATGAGGATCGAGTGGCCGAGGCCCAGGCCCGCGCCGAGGATGCCTCCGGCCGCGAAGGCGAAGAGGGACTGGGCGAGTTGGTTGGGACCCCGGCCCGCCTCGATCGACGCGAAGGGGTGCAGCCAGTCCTCCACCCTGGTGTGGACGTGCGGTTCCAGCCCGCCGACGGCCGCGGCGCCGAGACACGCCAGGAGGAGGCCGAGCGCGATCCAGCCGGTGAGGCCCGTGGCGACGTAGAGCATCACGACGAACAGGCCGAAGAAGAGGAGCGAGGTGCCGAGGTCGCGTTCCAGGACCAGGACGCCGACGCTCAGCACCCAGATGGTGACGAGGGGGCCCAGGACCCGGCCCGTCGGCAGCTGCATGCGCCAGATGCGGCGGCCCGCGTACGCGAGCGCGCTCCGGTTGGCGGCCAGGTACGCGGCGAAGAAGACCGCCAGCAGCACCTTCGCGAACTCGCCCGGCTGGATGGAGAACCCGGCGATCCGGATCCAGATGCGGGCGCCGTTGACCGCCGGGAAGAAGATCGGGAGGAGCAGGAGTACCAGGGCGGCTGCCACGCAGACGTAGGCGTAGCGCTGGAGGACGCGGTGGTCGCGGAGCAGGAGGACGACCACGGTGAACAGGGTCACGCCCAGCGTGGACCAGACGAGTTGGGTGGGGGCAGCGCGGTCGCCGGGGGTCTCCAGGTCGAGGCGGTAGATCAGGACCAGGCCGAGGCCGTTGAGCAGGACGCCGATCGGCAGCAGCAGGGGGTCGGCGTACGGGGCCCGCAGGCGCACCGCGATGTGCGCGAGGAGCGCGAGCACGCCGAGCCCGGCGCCGTAACCGGCGGCGCCGGGCGGGACGGTGCCGTACTTGGCGAGGCCGACAGCGCAGTAGCCGTACACGGAGAGCAGGACGGCGAGGACGATGAGGGCCAGTTCGATGCCACGGCGCCGGGGGAGGCGTACCGCGGGAGCGGGGGGATCCGCCGTGGCCACGGTTGTTCCGGCGTTGGTCATGTCCGGAACTTACCCAAATAGTGTGTCTTGTGACCTCAGGGTCTCAGCACCAGCGTGGCGCAGGCCCGATGTTGTCGATGTAGCGTGCGGCGCCCCAGGCCCAGGTGCCGTCCGTGAGGAGGTACCAGAGGTTGTTGCCCTGGACGTTCTGGCCGGCGGTCTTGCAGAAGATCGAGACGTGCTCGCCCCGGTGGGCGACCCGGATGACCTGGCTGCCGCGGTTGGGTGCACTGCGCAGAAGGAGCTCCCTCGCGGTCACCACGCCTCGGTAGAGCCGGGTGTTGTTGTGCTCGCCGTGCTCCCCGTTCCCCTGCTGGTTCGAGCTGCTGCTCGGCCGGCCGGTGCTCTGGCCGCCGCTGTTGTTGGGTCGGCCGGTGCTCTGGCCGCCGCTGTTGTTGGGTCGGCCGGTGTTTTGGGTGCTGCTGTTGTTGGGTCGGCCGGTGTTTTGGGTGCTGCTGTTGTTGGGTCGGCCGGTGTTTTGGGTGCTGCTGTTGTTGGGGCGGCCGGTGTTTTGGGTGCTGCTGTTGTTGGGGCGGCCGGTGTTTTGGGTGCTGCTGTTGTTGGGGCGGCCGGTGTTTTGGGTGCTGCTGCTCGGCCGGCCGGTGCTCTGGCCGCCACCGTCGCTCGGGCGGCCGGTGCTCTGGTTGCCGCCGCCGCCACCGTCGCTCGGGCGGCCCGTGCTCTGGTTGCCGCCGCCGCCACCGTCGCTCGGGCGGCCCGTGCTCTGGTTGCCGCTGCCGTCGCCCCAGTCGTTGTCGGCGAGTGCGGGGGTGGCGACGACGGACGCGAGAAGCGCCCCGGTGGCCATGGTTATGGAGAGACGGGTGAGGGTGCGGCGAGGGGAACGCAGGGACATGGAGAAACCTCCGAAAATGGGGCGAACCTGACTATTCGCCACATTAGGAGGGGTGAGTGGGGGGCGCCCGTCACATTGCGCCATCGGGGACGGGCGGCCCCTGCTGAGGCAGTGTCAGGGTGGCCACGGCTCCGCCGTCCAGCGCGTTCGCGAACTCCAGCCGCGCCCCGAGCACCTCCGCCTGCCCCACCGCGATGGTCAGCCCAAGACCGTGCCCCTTGGCCCCGCCCTCCGTCCGGAACCGCTGCGGCCCGTGTTCGACGAGATAGTCCGGATATCCGTCCCCGTGATCCCGCACGGTCACCACGGGTCCGTCCACCGTCAGCGACACCGGCCCCCGCCCGTGCTTGTGCGCGTTGGCCACGAGATTGCCGAGCACCCGCTCCAGCCGTCGCCGGTCCGTCTCCACCCGCACATCCCGTGCGACGATCACCTCGGTGCCGGTCCCCGACCCCCGTATCACCCGTGAGGCCAGCGCCCCCAGCTCCTCGGTGTCCAGGTCGAGCTTCTCCCGCCCGGTGTCCAGCCGGGAGATCTCCAGCAGGTCCTCGGTCAGTATCCGCAGCGCCGCCACCCGGTCCCGCACCAGCTCCGTCGGCCGTCCCGCGGGCAACAGCTCGGCCGCCGCGTGCAACCCGGTGAGCGGCGTACGCAGCTCGTGCGCGACGTCCGCCGTGAACCGCTGCTCGCTCAGCAGCTTGCCCTGCAGCGAGGCCGCCATGGAGTCCAGCGCGGCGGCGACCGCGGCCACCTCGTCCTGCGGTCGCGAGCGGTCCTTCGTACGGGGGTCGTCGACCCGCGCGTCCAGGTCCCCGGCGCTGATCCGCCGCGCCACCGTCGCCGTCGCCCGCAGCCGTCGTGTCACCCGGGTCACCGCCAACGCCCCCACCAGCAGCGTCGCCCCGATCGCGAGGCCCGAGGACCACACGATCGAACGGTCGAGCGCGGCGATCGTACGGGACTGCTGCGAGTAGTCGACCTCGACGGCCAGCGCCCGGTTCCGGTCGGCGGGACCGGCCGCCCACATCGTGGGATGTCCGCGGTGCTCGGAGACCATCGTGCCCCGGTCCCCGTCCACGGCCAGCTCGCGCAGTGCCGTCGGCAGCCCCGGCGGGTCGACTCCCGCGCCCGGCAGCAGGCTGTCCCCGGCCTCGTATGCCTTCGTCGCGTCCGAGAGACGGGAGAGGGCGAGGTCGCGGGCCTGGCCGACGGTCTGGTTGGTCACCGAGACATGCACCAGCACGCCGAGCATCGCGGCCAGCGCACAGCACATCACCGTGATGAACACGGCGGCCTTCACGGCGAGCGTGCCGGCCCACTGGGGGAGCCCGGGCCGTCTCATGAGGTCGCCGAGGGGGACGGGTGGTGGGAGTGTTTCCGGGTCCGGCCGAGGCGCAGCATCTCGTCGTGGGTGAGCAGCATGACCAGCTGTTGCGGGTCCCAGGTCCACTGGAAGCGGTACTCGTAGTCCGCGAGGTCGGACGGGGCGTGGATGATCACCGAGTGGCCGGCCAGCTCGACCCCGCTCACGGCGTCGTTGTTGGACATCACCTGGACCACCCGGCCGCCCTCGACGGTGTAGACGCGGACGGCCGTCTGGTTGCCGGGCAGGAGACGGAAGCCCAGGGCCAGGTCGGGTTTTCCGTCGCCGGTGAGGTCGCGGTAGTAGGCCTTGAGGAGGGGGCAGCGGCTGTCCGCGGGCCTTTTGCCGCAGTACGTCATCCGGCGGGCCGTCTCGCGGTACTGCGCCTTCGAGCCGTCGTAGTCGTCCGGGTGCTGGGCGATCTCCCGCCGGACGATCGCCGCCGGGCTCACCTTGCGGATGTCATCGCCCGGCGCGGTGAGGTGCATGGCCTCGGACTCGCCGTTGTCGTAGTCCCAGGCCGGGCTGGAGGCCGGCTTCAGGTTCGGCCACAGCTTCGCCGGGCTGGTCGCGGTCGGCGTCGACCCCGCGCCCCGCAGATCACCGGCGTCGCCGCAGCCGACCGCGGTCGCCGCCAGAAGGACGACGGCGACCGCGGTGCGGAAGAGGTGCGGGCGGGGCACGGGACTCCAGTGGCTGAGAACGATCGATGGGCCCAGTACACCCTAAGGCGCCGGAGAAACGATTACCTGGCTACTCCGCCAGCTCCTCCAGCAGGCGGGCCGTCGGCAGGCCGGTCCGCAGATAGTCGACGAACAGGTCGTTGTGCAGCGCCCACGGCGAGCGCCGGGCCCTGATCAGCCGTATGGCCTCCTCCGTCGTGTGCCCGCGCCGCACCAGAGCGTGGGCGACCACCAGCCCCGAGCGGTTGTACCCGCTGTAACAGCGGACGAGGACCTTGCGGCCCTCGTCCAGTGCGTCGCTCGCGGCCTGCGCGAGGCGGATGACCCCCGCGAGCTGGGTCCCGTCCAGCGGCCCGTCCGGAATGGGCCACACATGGTGCTCCACACCCGGATCCGGACCGTGCCCGGGCAGTCGTAGCAGGGTCTGTACGAGATCGAACTCATCCCGCACCACGGCGAACTCCGGTTGCCCCGAACGGCCACGGAACTCGTGCCCGCCCATCCACAGACCAGGCACGATCTCGTTCCACGGGGTGTCCGGAGCCGGTACGTCGGGTTGCTTTCTGCGGGTACGCAAACACGCCTCCCCAACTCCCCTCCAACAGGGGCCCAACTCCTCTCAAAGGTAACCGGGTTCTTGCCGATGGAGCACCCCGCCTGTTCCCATGGTCGAGGGGTGATGGCGCATGAACGGACTGCGTGTCGTACCGACCTTCAGGCAGGGTCAGGAACGGTTGTACGTCAGCCGGCCCGACGGCCGGAACATCGCCTGGTACGACCGTGAGGCGGCCAGGATCAACCTGCTGAGCGAGGAGGAGCGGGAGGACGTCCTGCGGACCCTGGGGCCCTTCCTCACCGGCCCGGTGACGGTCGGCCCGCCGCCGGTGCCGACCCCGGCCGAACTGGCCCGGCTCTCCCTCCACCCGGACGACGACCTGGCGCCCAACCGGCCCGCCGAGGCCCTGATCGTCTCCCTGGACCGCGATCCCGGCCCCCCGCACCGGCTGCGCCCGGACCCTCGGCGCAGGGCGCTGGCGGCGGAGCAGGCGGTCGGCGAGGCCCTGGACCGCCTGGACGGCGCGGGCTGGCACGCCCTGCACTCGATCCCGCTGCCGGGCGGCGACCGCATCCACCACCTGGCGATCGGGCCGGGTGGCCTCTTCGCCGTGCACACGCTCTACGCCCGCAAACAGCGGGTGACGGTCGCGGACCCGATGGTCACGCTGGGCCGCCGTGACCCGCAGCGGCTGCTGCGCCGCGTACGGGCCGACGCCGACCGGGCCTCGTACGCCCTCACGGCGGAGGTCCACCCGGTGCTGGCCGTGTACGCCCCGACGGAGGTGGCGGTCACCGCCCCGCTCCGCGAGGTCCGCGTCCTGAAGGACACGGAGGTGGCGGGCCTGTCCCGCACCGGGGGCGTACTGAAGCCTGCCGATGTGGAGGCGCTGCACGCGATGGCGCGGGACAGGGGGACGTGGACCCGGGTGTGACTACCTGACCGGTTTCACCCGACCGGCCGGAAGTAGTGGTCGACCGCGAAGTCACCGAGCCGGGTGCCGACGCGGTTGCCGACGATGTCACTGGTCCGGAAGTGGATGCCCTCCCAGACCCGGGCGTTGATCACGTCCTGGTTGAAGTCGCGTGCGGTGGTGTACGTACGCGTGGTGCCCGTGACGGCCGACGAGATACGGAGATCGATGTTCCCGCCGGTCAGACGGGACAGGACCGCCGTCGCGGCGCCTCTACTCCTCCGCCCTGCCGTCGGGGATCTTGGCGAGGGAAGCGGTGTAGGCGGAGTCGATGCGGGCCTGGGAGGCGGGGAAGTACGTCAGCAGCACGCGGTGGGCGGCGGCAGCGGCGGCCGCTTCCGGCGAGGCGTGGCGCGGCCCGCGCACATGCCACTTGTACTCGGCGTACCGCCCCTCGATCCCGACCACGGCGTCATAGACCGCGGCGTCCACGAAGCCGTACCAGAGGGTCTGCTCGGCAGGGGGCCGCTTGGCGTCGGTGTTGACGACGGCGACGGCGGTCTCGCTCCAGTCGGTGATGACACCGGCGCCCGGGGTCGCGGGGTGTGCGGCGGTCGTCGAGCCGGCGGCGGCCCAGGGGAGGGCGCCGAGGGCGAGGACCGTCAGACCGACGAGGAGCGTGCGGCGGACGGTGCGGGAACGGGGTGGTGCCAAGGGGCCATACAGGTCCTTGGCGACGATTCTCATGGGGTGGCCCCCTTGGACGGATTGGTTGCGGCCAGGGTGGACCCGGAGGCTGGGCGGACTGGGGAATTCCGCGGAATGGTCAGCGGGCTGAACGAAATGCGGCCGCTTTCAGGGTTCCCGGGCCTTCAGGTCTGCGGTGCTTCGGGTCTGCGGTGCTTCGGGTCTGCGGTGCTTCGGGTCTGCGGTGCTTCGGGTCTGCGGTGCTTCAGGTCTGCGGTGCTTCGGGTCTGCGGGGCCTCAGGGCAGTGATCCGGCACCGTCGGCGTCGAGCAGCGGGGCCAGCAGATCGCCGTAGTCCTGTACGCGGGGGGCGATGTCCGGCGCCCGGAAGCCGAGCCGGCCGGGTGTCCCGCACTCCTCGACCTCGCTCCAGGTGACGGGTGCGGAGACGGTGGGCTCGGGCCGGGCGCGCAGGGTGTAGGGGGTGGCGGTGGTCTTGCGGGCGGCGTTCTGACTCCAGTCGACGAAGACCTTGCCGGGCCGCAGGCTCCGGGTCATCCGATGCAGCACGAGCCGCGGCATGGCCCGCTCGGCTTCCACGGCGAGCTGTTTGGCGTAGTCGCTGACCTGGTCGGAGGGGGTGGGTCGGATCGCGGCCAGCAGATGCAGCCCCTTGGAGCCGGAGGTCTTGGCGAAGGCGACGATCCCGTCGTCGGCGAGCCGCTCCCGCAGCCAGAGCGCGACCTCGCAGCACTCCACGATGGTGGCGGGTGCTCCCGGATCGAGATCGAAGACGATCCGATCCGCGACGCCGGGCTCCTGGACGACCCACTGATGGGTGTGGAACTCGGTGACGAGATTGGCGGCCCACATCAGGGACGCCAGATCCTGCACGAGCACCATCCGCGCGGGCCCCTCCGACCGGGGCACCTCGGCGGTGGTGACCCAGTCGGGCGTACCGGGAGGAACGTTCTTGGTGAAGAACACCTGTCCGTGCGGCCCGTCGGGATACCGCAGGAAGGAAACGGGCCGATCCCGCAGATGGGGCAGGATCACGTCGGCGTTGGTGGCGTAGTAGTGCAGCACCTCGCCCTTGGTGAAGCCGGTCTCCGGATACAGCACCTTCTCCAGGTTGCTGAGGGCGAGCCGTCTCCCCTCCACCTCTGTGATGGGCGTCATACGATGAGAATCTCACGTGAATCGGTTTGTACTGGCCGAAAATGACCGAAAGGGTGCTGCAGGTGCGATCCATATGGAACGGGGCCATCTCCTTCGGCCTGGTCAGCATCCCGATCAAGCTGGTCAACGCCACCGAGAGCCACTCGATCTCCTTCCGCCAGATCCACACGGAGGACGGCGGCCGCATCCGCTACCGCAAGTTCTGCGACCTGGAGGACAAGGAGGTCACGTCGTCCGAGATCGGCAAGGGCTACGAGGACGCCGACGGCACGATCATCCCGATCACGGACGAGGACCTGTCCCACCTCCCGCTCCCGACGGCGAAGACGATCGAGATCGTCGCCTTCGTCCCATCGGAACGGATCGACCCGCTCCAGATGGACGCGGCGTACTACTTGGCGGCGGGGGGCGCGCCGGCGGCCAAGCCGTACACGCTGTTGCGCGAGGCGTTGAAGCGCAGCAACAAAGTGGCGATAGCGAAGTTCGCCCTGCGGGGGAAGGAACGGCTCGGGATGCTGCGGGTGGTGGACGACGCCATCGCCATGCACGGCCTCCTCTGGCCGGACGAGGTACGAGCACCTGAGGGGCTGGCCCCCGACACCAAGGTCACGGTCAACGACAAGGAACTCGACCTCGCCGACGCCCTGATGGACACCCTGGGCGAGATCGACCTCGACGAACTCCACGACGAGTACCGCGAGGCCCTGGAGGAGGTCGTCGCAGCCAAGGCGGCGGGCGAGGCCCCACCCGAGACCCCGGAACCGGCCAGGGGCGGCAAGGTCCTCGACCTGATGGCGGCACTGGAGAAGAGCGTGAAGGCGGCGAAGGAGTCGCGGGGGGAGCCGGAGGAGGCGGAGGTCAGACGCCTTCCGGCCCGGAAGTCGGCACGGGCTGCGCCGAAGCGGGCGACGGGGAAGAAGTCGACGTCGACGACGAAGAAGACGGCGGCGGCCAAGAAGGCCACGACGTCCGCGAAGACGACGGCGTCCGCGAAGAAGTCGGCGGCCAAGAGCACGACGAAGAAGACGGCGGCGAAGAAGACGACGGCACGCAAGCGATCGGCTTGAGCCGAGCGACACAGCACAGGGCTCGGGGACGCCCGGTTGGTTGAAGTAGTCCCGGTGGAAGCGGCCGTTGAGCACGCGGCCCATGGCGGCGAGCGGTGCAGGGTACCGGCCCGGCGCGCCAACTCCGTTGGTTTCGCCACAAGATGTCGGGATTGGCCCGCATCGATGGGACTCTCTCCCCAACGCGTCGTGAACGGGGGTCGCGCGGATTGCTCGGTGTGAGGGGGAAGGCATGAGGGTGCGCCGAGGTGCTGTGGTCGGGAGCGGGACCGCTTCGGCGGTTGCCCTGCTGGTGGCCGTCTGTTTCGGAGCCGCCGCGTGCGGTACGTCGGGTGCTCCGCCCGGGGGCGGAATCCCGAACCGTGCTTCGGGACCGGGGGTGACAGCACCCGGGGCGACCGATCCCGATCCCGGTGACGGCGCGAGCGCCGCCGAGCAGGGTGGCGGGGGAGGCGGATCCGGTGCCGGGGGGAACCCGGAGACTGCGACCGGGGCGAGCGGCGACGGCGGTGGTGCGGAGGACGGCGACCTGGGAATTCCGTCCGAGGCGCCACCGCCGAAGGACAGCGGACCGGGGGCTACGCCCGGTGCAGGCGTCAGCGGCAGCCCGCCGGCCACATCGGCACCGCCGTCGTGCGGCCCGACACCGACGGCCGGTGACCTCTGTTCGTCCCCTCCGACCGCGCCGGACAGCATTCCGGTGCCGGGGGAGAGCTGATGCGATGGGGTACGCCGCACAACGAGGTCCGGCAGATCCCGCTGCCTCACCGGGCCCGAGTCCGAGCCGCAACGCTGCCCCGAACCCGAACCCGAGTCCGCCGCGCCCGCGGCGACGCGTCGTGCGTCAAGGGCCCGCCCCACGACGGGCCCGCCGTCTCCGGCAGCGACGCCTTCTCCGCGCGCCTGCGCCGCCACGCCCCGACGGCAGCCATCTGGATCTCCTCAACTCGGCAGTAGGAGCAACGTCGTTCGTCGGCGGGCTGATGCTCTATGCCGGCTACATCTACACCAACGCCTACTTCGGCTACTTCCACCTGGACAGCTTCGCCGTGGGCTTCAGTCCCTTCGAGCTGGTGATGCGCAGCCTGCGTCTCGCCACTCTGCCCATGCTCGAAGCCATGGCTCTGGCGCTGCTGATCCCGGCTGTTCCGCAGCTGCTGAGCGCCCTTCGCGTGCCCCGGCGCCACATCCGCCGGATGCGTGAGCTCGTGACGGCGGTCGCGCGGGGGCATCCGGGGTTCGTCGCCGCAGGGGTCGTCCTGATGTTGCTGTGGCGCTGGATCCAGCCCGTCAGCTGGGTGGCGCCCCTCCTGGTGGCTGCCGGACTGCTCCTCGGCCAGAGCCGGCTCGGTGATCCCCCGGGCCGACGGCCCGGGGCGCCTTGGCGACGTGCCGTGTCCCTCCTGGTGGCGGGGCTCTTCCTGGTCTGGATGGTGGCCCTGGTGGCCGGCCGGCTCGGCCGCGAGGACGCGCGTCACGACGCGGATCAGGTCGTGCGCCGTGTGGCCGTCGTCGTACTGAGCACCCAGCCCCTGAGCTTCGCGCCGCCGGGGCCGCATGTGGAGGACCTCGGGCGCGGTGCGCACTACCGGTACCGGTACAGCAGACTGCGACTGCTGATCGAGCGTGATCACCGCTACTACCTGCTGCGGCAGAAGTGGAGGAAGTGGACGGACCCCGTGTACGTCATCGAGGACGACGACTCCGTCCGGATCGAACTCGGACCCGGCACTCAGCCCCGCGAGGTGAGTGAGTAGCGATCGCGTTCCGGTCGAGGCCACCCGTGGTCCCGCAACCGCCCGACCTCGTACCCCCGTTCCTCGCAGGTGTCGAGGATGTGGGGGAGGGCGTCCAGGGCGGAGCGCCAGGCGCCCGGGGCGGAGGTGCAGTCGGAGTCGTGGAGCAGGATGGTGCCGCCGCCGTCCAGGCCGGACGTGACCGTGCGGTGGACCGACTCGGGGGTGGCTCGGGCGGTCCAGTCCTCGCCCCAGGACGTCCAGAGCACCGGGGTGAGTCCGAGGCGGCGGGCGGCCAGGTGGGCGGCGGTCGACATGACGCCGTACGGGGGCCGGAAGAGCGTGGGCCGGTGTCCTGTGATGTCGGCGACCGTGTCGCGGGCGCGGGCGAAGTCGTCGTACGTGGCGCGCGGTCCGCGCAGCAGCAGCGGGCGGTGCAGCCAGCCGTGGACGCCGATCTCGTGCCCCGCCGCGGCGATCTCGCGCACCAGACCCGGTGAACGGTGCGCTTCACGGCCCAGCAGGAAGAAGGTCGCCCGGACCCGACGCCCGGCCAGGAGGCGCAGGAAGTGCGGGGTCGACAGCGGGTCGGGCCCGTCGTCGAAGGTGAGCGCGACGTGGTCCGGGCGGCCCCGGCCCGAGAGACGGGGCATGGCGCGGTTGCGCAGGGGACCGAAGGTGGAGACGACGGGTGCGGCGTGGGCGGCGACGAGGGCGGGCACGGCGGCCAGGGCGGCTGTGCGGAGCAGACGGGCGGCGGTCATGACTGGTGGCCTTCGGGGTGGGGCCCGTGCCGGCGGGTGGTGGAGCAGGAGCACGGGTGGTGGGCTTCCGGGTGGAGCGTGCTGCCCGGGTGTGGAGCCTGGTCCGGGTGGGATCCGTGTCGGCGGGCGCCGGTCACGAGTGGCGGTTTTCCGGGCGGGGCGTGTGGCCCGGAAGGGGCGTGCCGTTCGGATGGGGAGAGGAGTCCCGGCCGGGTCCGTCCAGGTCGAGGCGTCGCCCAATGGCGTGGATCATGTCCGGCCCGTCGTACGCCGTCGCGATCCCCGTGCCCACCGCGCAGGCCCAGACCCCGCATGCCGCGACGGTGGTGGCGATGAGCCGGCCTGCGGTGGGCCGTCGCCGTCGCACGGCGAGTCGGCGAGAGCGCGACGGCAGCCCCTTGCGGCGGACCCACGCCGCCTCTGTGACGGGTTCGCTGTCGGGCCGGCGGTGGGGGAGTGGTGGCGGCTCTGTGTGGTGGACCCGCGTTGCGTCTGTGACGGGTTCGCTGTCGGGTCGGGGGTGGGGGAGTGGTGGCGGCTCTGTGTGGTGGACCCGCGTTGCGTCTGTGACGGGTTCGCTGTCGGGTCGGCGGTGGGGGAGTGGTGGCGGCTCTGTGTGGTGGACCCGCGTTGCGTCTGTGACGGCTTCGCTGTCGGGCTGGCGGTGGGGGAGTGGTGGCGGCTCTGTGTGGTGGACCCGCGTTGCGTCTGTGACGGGTTCGCTGTCGGGTCGGGGCGCCGGAGGGGTTGATGTTCCCGCTCGCGGCGACGCCGATGCCGCCGGAGACGGCCGCGGCGAGGTCGGTGATGATGTCGCCGAACAGGT